>DATCWW010000417.1:0-4939 GCA_036566145.1 Gemmatimonadales bacterium | reverse complement strand
GGCTGCAGGTAGCCCCGATCGCGAGCCACTCGTCCTCCATTCGCACCAGCAGGACCGCCTCGCCGTTCACCTGCCCGGTGACGCTGCCGCCCTGCTTGACGCTCGTGACCGGAACGCCGCGAGCCAGGTCCGGACCGCTCGGCTTGGCCTGCTCTCCCATCACGCCTCCACGTAAGGGTGGGATGCTGTGGGAATCATACCGCGCCGAGGGGCAAATGACACGAACCCTCTCCGTCCCGCCCCGCGTACGCAGGGCCGGACCGGGAGGGTTCGCGGGGGAGCAGGGTGAACGGCCTAGCGATCTTCCCGCATCGGCCGCTCGCGCGGCTCAGGCTCCCCGCCTCGGAATTCGAAGTGTGCGTCGTGCAGGATACGGTGCCGCCACCCGATCGCCCCGCCCCGCAGCAGGCCGCCTGCCAGTACCCGATCGGCCAGCATCGCAGCCGGTTCCCAGACGCCGGGGGCGACCCCAGGGTAGAATCGGGCGCAATCCGGCAGCAGGCGAGCTTCGCGGCGCGTGGTGAGGGTGAGGGCGCCGACGACGTCCCGACGCAGGATCGTCGTGATCGACGGGTGCGGCATGATCAGCTCCCATCCTCCGCCACCACTCATACACCTTATGAATGCGCCAGCCACCGTCAATAGCCTGATCGAGCCAGGCCGCGGCAAGGTGATCCCGAGGTCAAACCCGGGTCGCGGGCCGGTCACGTTCAGTCGACCGGACGGGTCACCCTTCGGCCGCCAGGCGACGCAGCACGTTGGCCAGCAGGTCATGGGGGACGTCGATGCGGCGGAGGCGTTCCCGGATGAGACTGAGGAGGATCGCCTCGAACTGGAATTGCGTCGCGCACCCGAGGCATCGGGTCAGGTGGGCCTCGACCCGGCGACGCTCCCGGGGGGAGAGGTCGCGGTCGACGTACTCGTCCAGGCGCAGCATCATGTGCGCGCAGGGCGAGCAATCGACGAGGCGAATCGACATGCAGGCGAAACGGCGGCCACCCGGCGAAAGTTCCCCTGGGCCGTCGGCGGACCTACCCGCCCGCGGTGCCGCCGCACTCAGTGCCACGGGCGGGGTCCCGGCCCTCCGACGCCGCCCGGCTCGCCCGGCTGAAACTGATGTTCCACCGCCCGTCGGCTTCGAACGCCTTCGACCACCGGTCCCGCACCGCGACCCCGATGGCGCAGCGCTGGGCCGTCGGCAGGGCGGGCAGGGTCCGGCGAATCGTGGGCAGGGCGTCGGCGCTGAGCCCGGCGATATAGGCGACGTCCACTTCGCGCCCCTCCCCCACCCGGGCCAGGTTGGTCCGCGCGATCAGGGCGTCCGGATTGAGGAGGTTGAGCGCCCCGAGCACCAGGGCGCCGGCGGCCACGGCGCCCGGCGCGAAACGCGCCCGGCGTCCCCGAAGCACGGTGGCCGCGAACCAGCCGAAGACCAGCACCAGCCAGCCCATGAAGGCCGTGGTATAGAAGCGGAGCTCCGTGAGGCCGTACTCCACCGTATAGAGGCGCATGCGGTACAGGGCGGAGGCCAGCATCACGTCCAGCAGCAGGAGCATCAGCAGGGCCAGGACGCGGAAGCGGCGGAGCACGGGGCGGTCGCGCTCGCCCAGGAGCCAGTCGGCCGCGAGGAGCAGCGGGAGGCTCAGGGCGGCCACGGTCACCAGCTGGAAGAACCCGCTTCGCGCGTACTCCGCGTAGCTGAGCCCGCTCACCGCCTGCACGAACACCGCGCCGCCGAAAAGGACGCGGAACTGCACCAGCACGAAGCTCGCGAACAGGAGATCCACTACCGCGAGCACCGTTCCCACCTCGCCGAGCCCGAGCCGCCCGCGCCCGGGGGTCGGCAGCGAGACGGCAGGCATGGCGGCCGTCGACCAGACGATGGCGGCGATGACGCCCGCGGCGATCCACCCCCAGCGCAGCATCGCGAGCAGGTGGGGAGTCACCGCATCGAGCCGGAGCGCCAGGTGGTCGGACAGGATCCGGTCGAACACCGGGTCGGCGTCCATGAGAAGTCCGCCGAAGACGATGGTGATGGGGAGCGCCGCGAGGAGTCCCAGCGCCGGTCCGCGGAGCCGCCGCATCGGCGTGTCGTCCGGCAGGCTGCGCCAGTCGATCTCGCTGAAGGCCAGCACCGGCGCCCCACCGACGGCGCCGGCGCCGAGCCGCACGACGCCGGCGACGTAGTCCATCACGCCGGCCTTCCACAGGCCCGGTGCGCGGACCTGCGGCAGCGCCAGCACGCCCACGGCGCCGATGGCGAGCAGGTCGAGCGCGAAGAGCACCTCGGAGTCGCGCCAGACGAGCGCCACCACCAGGACGCCCGCCGCGAGGGCGAACCCCGGATGCGGCGCGTCGAGCTCGGGCTCGCGGGCGAGGACGTAGCAGATCGCCAGCACCAGCGCGCCGATGCCGAGCGCGAGGTCGAGCCGCTGGGGGACGGTGCGCTCCAGGATGTCGCCCGCCACGCTCACGGCGAGCGCGGCGGCGCCGATGGTGAGGCCCTGACGGGTCCGATCGGTCATCGGAGTCATCCCGCCACCACTCCGGTGAGCCCGCCGAAGCGGCGCTCGCGCGCACCGAAGTCCCGTATGGCCGCGGCCAGATCCGCCTCGCCGAAGTCGGGCCAGAGCCGATCGAGAAAGAGCAGCTCGGCGTAGGCCGCTTCCCAGAGGAGAAAATCGCTCAGCCGGCGCTCGCCGCCGGTGCGGATCAGCAGGTCCAGCTCCGGCACCGGCGAGCCGTGATCCACGATCGCCACCAAGCGGCCGAAGGCTTCTCGCCCGAGCGGGGTGGCGGGCTGAAGGCACTGGGCGGCCCGCAGGATGGCGTCGCGGCCGCTGTAGTCCAGCGCGATCCGGAGCAGGAGCCGGCGCCCCGCCCCGGTCGCCCGCTCGGCGCGCTCGATGCGCCCCACCAGGCCGGCGGCGAGCCGGTCCCGCCGGCCGATGACCTCCAGGCGGACGCCGTTGCGGACGCAGCGCGGTGTCTCGGCGCGCAGGTATTCCCGGAACAGCCGCATGAGGGCCCGCACCTCGAGCGCGGGCCGATTCCAGTTGTCTGCGGAGAAGGCGTACAGGGTGAGCGTCCCGATGCCGACCCCGGGCGCCGCCTCGACCACTCGGCGCACCACCTGCGCGCCGGCCCGGTGCCCCTCGGGGCGGGGCCGGCCGTTGCGGGTGGCCCACCGGCCGTTGCCGTCCATGATGATGCCGACATGGAGACCGGTGAACGCGTGCGGTGAAGCGCTTTGCATCATAAAGTATTGCCTCAAAAAAAAGACGGCCCTCAGCGATCCCGGGTGCTCCGGATGATCGCCTCCATGTGGGCCAGATAGCGCTCCAGCGCCCGCCGGCCGGCAGGGCTCAGGCGGTACTCCGTGCGGGGCATCCGCCCTTCGAACGACTTGGTGCACACGATGTAGGCGGCCTCCTCGAGCTTGCGGGCGTGCACGCTCAGGTTGCCGTCGGTCGTCTCCAGCAGCCGCTTGAGCTCGTTGAAGGTGAGCGACTCGTTGACCGCGAGCGCACTCACGATGGCGAGCCGCATCCGCTCGTGGATGAGGCGGTCGAGCTCGAGCGTTCCGTGGGCCGCGGAGCCGCCCTTCACCCCGGCGAGCCGCCCGGCGCCTCGCGGCTCTTCCCCGCCCCGTGGCGCGAGATTGGACTTAGCCACCGTACCTCCGGGCGATGATCCAGCCGAAGCCGATGTGCAGGCCGCCGAAGCCGAGCGCCATGAGCAGATTGCCCCACGAGGCCGGCCCCAGCAGCGCGATCGCGCCCAAGGCCATGAAGCAGAGGCCCATGAGCGGCACCACCCGCGCCGAGAAGGCGCCGCCGGTGACCACTCCGGTGCCGTAGAGCAGAAGCCAGGTGCCCGGCAGCGCCTGGTACAGTCCGGCCCGGACCAGCGCGAAGGTGAGCAGCGCCCCGACGGCGATCGGGGGGACGTAGCTCAGCACGAACCGCCGTCCGGGGTAGCTGAGCACCGTCGTGCCCGCGCGGCGCGCCTTCCGGACCATGCTCCAGCCGCCGATCGTGAGCGCGACCACCGAGGCCCCGAGCCAGGTGGCCACCCACTCCACCGGCGTGAGCCGGGTCTCGGCCGCGGCCGCGGCCACCAGCGCCACGCCCCCCATGGCCACCCCGCCCCAACCGGGCACGGCGGTGAAAGCCGTGGCCCGCTCCATGGTCTGGCGGATGAAGGAAAGGTTATCCATGGCCCGCGCGTGGAGCGCAGGCGCATCGGGCGGGGTAGGCGGGACCAGTCGGGGCGAGGCCATGGTGGCAGTATAGGAAGTGGACGTGATTCTAGCAAGTACTTTGCGGTGCAAAGCGCTGCAGGTCCGCTGCTAGCGCAGCTCCGAAGTGCACTGGGGGCATCGGGTGGCCCCGATCGGGATCGCCATGCGGCAATAGGGGCAGTCCTTGGTGCTCGGCGCCGCGGCCGCTTCCGCCGGCTTGAGCCGGTTGGCCGCCCGCACCAGGAGGAACACGGCGAGCGCGACGATGAGGAAGCTCACGATGTTGTTGATGAACACGCCGTAGTTGACCGTCACGGCCCCCGCAGCCTTGGCTTCCGCCAGACTGTGATACGGCCCGGTCGCCTTGGCGCCGTCCTTCAACGTCACCATCAGGCTGGAGAAATCCACATTGCCCAGCGCCAGCCCGATCGGCGGCATGATGACGTCGTCCACCAGCGATTTCACGATGGTGCCGAACGCCCCGCCCATGATGAAGCCCACGGCGAGATCCAGCACGTTGCCGCGCATGATGAATGCCTTGAATTCCTTGAGCACGTCCGGCGCCTCCAGAAGGGGAAAACGGCAGGCCCGCCCCCACCATATAGCACCCGCCCCGGAGCGGCGAAAGAGGCGCGCTATGCGCCCCGCGCGGCCGGCTCGCTCTGGGGCCCGAGCGGCAGGCGCAGCACCGCGCGC
>DATCWW010000388.1:0-4150 GCA_036566145.1 Gemmatimonadales bacterium | reverse complement strand
CAGGCGCTCGCCCGGGCGGACCTGACGCTGGCCGACATGGATCTGGTCGAGATCAACGAGGCCTTCGCGGCCCAGTATCTCGCCGTCGAGCGCGAGCTCGGTCTCGACCGCGAGCGCACCAACCTCGACGGCGGCGCCGTGGCCCTGGGTCACCCGCTGGGCGCGAGCGGCGCCCGCATCACCATGCACCTGCTGCATGCCCTCCGCCGGCGAGGCGGGCACTACGGACTGGGAGCCGCCTGCATCGGCGGCGGCCAGGGCATGGCGGTGATCGTGGAGAGCACATGGACCTCGTAGTCGGCGCGCTCGCGCTGGCGGTGGTGTATTCTTTCGCCAGCCTCCGGGTGCTGCGGCAGTATGAGCGCGGCGTCGCCTTCTTCCTCGGCCGCTACTGGGGCACCAAGGGACCGGGGCTGGTGTTCCTGCCCGCGCTGTTCGCCGGCCAGCGCCGGGTGTCGCTCCGCATCGTGGCGCTGGACATCCCGCCCCAGGACGTCATCACCCGCGACAACGTCTCGGTCAAGGTCAACGCCGTGCTCTACATGCGGGTGACCGACCCGGCCAAGGCGGTGATCGAGATCGAGGACTACCTCTACGCCACCAGCCAGCTGGCCCAGACTACCCTGCGCTCGGTGCTGGGCGAGGTGGAGCTGGACGAGCTCCTGTCCGACCGGGAGAAGATCAACGGTGTGCTCAAGAAGATCATCGACGAGCGCACCGACCCCTGGGGCATCGAGGTTTCGGCGGTCGAGGTCAAGGATGTGGATCTACCTGACCAGATGAAGCGCGCGATGGCCCGGCAGGCGGAGGCCGAGCGGGAGCGCCGGGCCAAGGTGATCGCGGCCCAGGGCGAGCTGCAGGCGTCGGAGACGCTGGCGCAGGCGGCCCGGACCCTGGCCACGGAGCCGAGCGCGCTGCAGCTGCGCTATCTCCAGACGGTCACCGAAATCGCGGCGGAGAACAACTCCACTACCATCTTCCCGATTCCAATCGAGCTCTTCCGCCCCTTCCTCCAGGCTGCGGCCGCGCGGCCGCCGGCCACGTCGGCCGAAGAGCCGCCCGGCCATGCCCTGCCCGCCGGCGACCTCTCCACCCTCATGTCGCAGCTCCGGCTCACCGCCGCGTCGCGGACGCCCCAGGAATAGGATGGCCGAGGGAACGCCGGCCCGGTTCGACCGGGCCGCGCTGGAACGGATCATCCAGCGGGCGGCCGAGCTGCAGACCTCCGAGCGGGACATCGGCGAGAACCTCACGCCCGACGAAGTCCTCGCCCTGGGCAAGGAAGTCGGCATTCCCAGCCGCTACCTCCAGCAGGCGCTCCTCGAGGAGCGCACCCGGCTTGCCGGCGTCTCCTCGTCCGGGCTGGTCGAACGTGCCGTCGGACCCGCCGCCATCGTCGCGCAACGGGTGGTTCGCGGCGAGACGGAGATCGTCGAACAGGCGCTGATCCGCTGGATGGAGGAGCGGGAGCTCTTCTGCGTGCAGCGGCACCAGCCCGGCCGGGTCACCTGGGAGCCCATCGGCGGCTTTCACGCGGCGTTCCGTCGCTCTACGGGGGCCTTCAGCGCCCGGCGCGGGCCGATCATGCTGGCCAAGGCCGACGAGGTGTCGGCCACGGTGCTGGCGCTGGAAACCGGGTTCACCCACGTCGCCCTCACCGCCACGGCCAAGAAGGTCCGGACCGAGTCGGTGGCCGGAAGCGCCGCGCTGGTCGGCGGCGGCGTGGTGACCAGCGGACTGCTGCTGGCCATGGGTGCGTTCGCGTTGCCGGCGTTGATCCCGTTGCCCATCGGACTCGGGCTCGGCTACGCGACCCTCAAGCGCTACGGCCCCGTGGCCACGCGGATCCAGCTCGGCCTCGAGCGGGCGCTCGACAATCTCGAGCAGGGACCCGGCGGCCGGGGACGGCTCCCGCCGCGACCGCCCGGTCTGATCGACCTCCTGGCCGACGAGGTCCGGAAGGCCCTCAAGTCCTGATCCGGAGCCGCAACGTGCCCTTCGACCGAATCGGCGTCGCCGGAGCAGGCCTCATGGGCAGCGGCATCGCCCAGGCCGCCGCGGTTGCCGGCTTCGCCACCGTCGTGCGGGACGTGAACGAGCCGGCCCTCCGGCGCGGCGAGGCTGCGGTCCGCTCCTCGCTCGATCGGCTGGTCGCCAAGGACAAGCTCGACGCCACCACCCGCGAGGCGGCGCTCAGCCGGCTCCTCTGGACCAGGGAGCTCGCGCCGCTCGTTGACTGCCAGCTGGTGATCGAGGCGGTCCCCGAGGACGCGGCCCTCAAGCGCGCGCTCTGGCATGAGCTGGACAACCGCTGCCCGGCGACGACGATCTTCGCCTCCAACACCTCCAGCCTCTCCATCACCGAGCTCGCCACGGCGACCGGTCGCCCCGACCGGTTCATCGGCCTGCACTTCTTCAATCCGGTGCCGCTCATGCCGCTGGTCGAGGTGGTCCGCGGCCTGACGACCTCGGCGGAGACCTTCGACGCGGCCCTGGCGTTCGTCCGCGGGCTGGGCAAAGAGCCCATCGTGGCCCGCGACCGGAGCGGGTTCATCGTCAACCGCCTGCTGGTCCCGTACCTGCTCGATGCGGTGCGGGCGCTCGAGGAGGGCACCGGCTCGGTGGCCGACATCGATCGCGGCATGCAGCTCGGCTGCGGCCACCCGATGGGCCCGTTCACGCTGCTCGACCTCGTGGGGCTCGACACCACGCTCAGCATCGGGGAGATCCTGTTCCAGGAGTACCGAGAGGCGCGCTTCGCCCCGCCGGGGCTCCTCCGCCGCATGGTCGCGGCGGGCTTCCATGGCCGGAAATCGGGACGGGGGTTTTATGATTACACCGCTGACCCGCCCCGCCCCAGCGATCTCACCCTCTAGGAGACCCGATGTTCGGCTACGACTGGCCCCGGCTCCACGCGGCGCTCAACGATCTGCCCGCGGCGCTGCTGATCGGCGCCGTGCTCTTCGATCTGCTCGCGGCGGCCACCCGGCGGGAAGGGCTGCGGATCGCCTCGTTCTGGACCCTCATGCTGGGGACGCTGGGCGCGGCGGCGGCGGTGATTTCGGGGCTTCAGGCCGAGGACCACATCGCCCACGGCGAGGCGGTCCACCGCCTCATGGAGACGCACGAGCGGCTCGCGCTCATCACCGCCGGGATCTTCGCCGTGCTGGCGCTCTGGCGGCTCCTCCGCGAGAACCGGATGGGCCAGGCCGAGCGGGCCCTGGCGCTGGCCCTCGGGCTGGGAGGCGCAGGCGTTCTCACCGCGACCGGCGTGTATGGCGGCAAGCTGGTCTTCCAACATGCGGCCGGCGTCCCCAGCGAGGTCCTGCAGAACGAACTCCACGAGCGCGCCGAGGGCCACCATCACCATGGGGAGGGCGAGGAGCACGGGAACGGGGACGCGGACCATGAACACGCCGAAGAGGCGCACGAGCATCCGGCGCCGGCGGCCACGGGCGACTCCGCCGCGGCGACGGACTCCGGCGCGCCGGCGGGCCACGTCGATCCGCCGGGCACGCCGCCGCACCAGCACTGACGTGAGGCCCGTCCGTCTTGCCCTGGCGGTCGTGCTGGTTGGGTGTCGCCCGGACACCACCCGACCCGCGATCGTCCCGGTTCCGGAGGCGGCCTCGACCGAGATCCGGCTGGTGCCGCAGGAGGCCACCAATCGACTTGCCGAGGCGATGGTCGCCGACTCGATCCCGCTGGCCCGGGTCCACGCGAGGGACGGCTACATCGAGAGTCGCTGGATCGACTCGGCGTCGGGCCGCGCCACCCGACGCTGGCCCCTCGGCACCAGCGTGGTCCGGGTGCGCGCGTGGGCCGATCCGGGGCGTCCGGGGAACTCGCTGCTGACGGTGGAGACGGTCTACCGGCCGCTGGCGGACCCCTCGGTGCCGGAGCGCGAGCTCGAGCGCCAGGTGCCCAAGACCCACCCGGTCGCGGTGAAGGTGCAGGCCGAGCTGGCCGACCTGCTCAAGCGATGGGGCGGGCCCCCGCCAGCCGACACGACCAAACAGCCGCCGCCGACCGCGCCGGACGAAGGGGATGAGCCGTAGGAGGGGAAAGGGGAAGGGCGAAAGGGGCAAGGGGGCGCTTGACGAGTTCTTCTCGAGCGCCCCCTTGCCCTTTCGCCCTTCCCCTTTCCCCT
>DATCWW010000368.1:0-6481 GCA_036566145.1 Gemmatimonadales bacterium | reverse complement strand
AGGCGGTAGAAAGCAGCTACCGCCCTACCGCCTTACCGCCTCACCGTCCTCACATGTACCGCTGCTGGCGGCCCCTGAACTTCACCCGACCCGTCTTCATGAACCCGTCGTACTTGCGCAGGGTGCGGTGCTGCTCCACCTGCGCGATCGTGTCCAGCAGCACGCCGACCACGATCAGCACCGAGGTGCCGCCGAAGCCGGTGTTTGGGATGTTGAACCAGCGCGACACCAGGATCGGCAGCAGCGCGACCGCCGCCAGGAAGAGTCCTCCCGGCAGGGTGATCCGGCCGAGCACGCCGTCGATGTAGTCGGCGGTGCTGGCGCCGGGCTTCACCCCGGGAATGAACCCGCCCTGCTTCTTCAGGTTCTCCGCCAGGTCGACCGAGTTGAAGATGATCGAGGTGTAGAAGTAGCTGAACAGGAGGATCATCGCCGCGAAGGTCAGGTTGTACGGCAGATCCCCCGGGTTGAAGAACCCGGCCAGGTCCTGGAGCACCGGGTTCTGGGTGAAGCTCGCCAGGGTGCCGGGCACGATGATGATGGTCTGGGCGAAGATGATCGGCATCACCCCGGCGGTGATGAGCCGGATCGGGATGAAGGTCTTCTGCCCTTCGCGGATCCGCCCCCGGCCCATGACCTTGCGCGGGATCTGGATGGGGATGCGGCGGGCCGCGATCGTCATCGCCACCACCGCCGCGATGACCAGCACCAGGATCGCCAGGAACGCCACCGCGCCGAGCGCGGTCACCACGCCGCTCTGGACGAACTGGATCAGCTGGAGCGTGCCCGGCCAGAGCCGCTCGAGGATCGAGAACGTGATGAGCAGGCTCATCCCGTTGCCGATGCCCCGCTCGGTGATCTGCTCGCCCAGCCACATCACGAAGATCGCGCCGGCGGTGAGGGTCACCACCATGATGAGCCGGGAGGCGAAGCCCGGGTCGGGCACCGCACCCGGAATGGACTCGGTGAAGAGCGCGAAGGTGTAGGCCTGGGAGAGCGCGATAGCCACCGTGAGGTACCGGGTCCACTGGGTGATCTTCTTCTTGCCCTCCTCGTCCTTCTGCATCTTGCCGATGGAGGGGGCGATCCCGCCCGCCAGCTGGAAGATGATGGAAGCCGAGATGTAGGGCATGATGCCCAGCGCGAACACCGTGGCGCGGGAGAGCCCGCCGCCCAGGGCGTCGTACAGCCCGAAGAACCCGGCGGCGGCGGAGTTCCGGATGAAATCGGCCAGCGCGGTGACGTTCACCCCCGGGGCGGCGATGTGGGCGCCGATCCGGTAGATCACCAGGATGCCGAGAGTGAAGAGGAGCTTCCGCTTCAGCTCGTCGTCGATAGCCAGATTGGGGACGCGGGGTGTGGTCACTTACCCCTCGATCTTGCCGCCGGCGGCCTCGATCTTCGCGCGCGCCGACGCGGACAGGGACACGCCTCGAACCGTATAGGACCGGTCGGCGTCACCGGTGCCCAGGAGCTTCACCGGCCGGTCCACCTTGCCGATGAGTCCCGCCGAATAGAGCGTCTCGGGGCTCACCTCGGTCGCGCTGACCTTCTTGAGCTGGGAGAGGTTCACCGCCTGGGCGGTCACCTTGAACGGGTTGGTGAACCCGCGCTTGGGCAGGCGCCGGTACATCGGCATCTGGCCGCCCTCGAACCCGGGGTTGGTCGAGCCGCCGGTGCGGGCCTTGTGACCCTTGTGGCCCTTCCCCGCCGTCTTGCCGAGCCCCGAGCCGGGCCCCCGGCCGACGCGCTTGCGCGACTGCGACGAGCCCCGGGCGGGACCGAGGGAGGAGAGGGTGAGCTTGTCTGCCATTGCTACTCCATGATGTTTGTCACCCTGCTCCGCTCGGGGTGACAACGGAAACTTAAGCCGGCTTCACCTCGACGAGGTGTCGCACCTTGAACAGCATCCCGCGGGCGGAGGCGGTGTTCGCCACCCGCACCGTCTGCTGATGCCGGTGAAGGCCGAGCGCGGCGAGCGTCCGCCGCATGGTCTCGGGATGCCCGATGGTGGAGCGGATCTGCTTCACCTCGAGCGCCTTCGCCGTATCCTCGCTGGGGATGACGGCGGCGTGGTGCCGGGGCCCCTGCCGCCCGACGGCCGGATTGCGACCCATCTCAGGCCCCCTGGCGCGACTTGTACGCGATCTGGTCGGGCTCCACCCCGCGCTCCCGCGCCACCTGGCGCGCGGAAACCAGGCTGGTGAGCCCGTTCATCGTGGCCCGCACCATGTTGTGCGGGTTGGTCGAGCCGAGGCTCTTGGTCAGGATGTCGGTGATGCCGGCGCACTCCAGCACCGCGCGCACCGGGCCCCCCGCGATCACCCCGGTTCCGGTGGCGGCGGGCTTGAGCAGCACGCGGCCGGCGCGACCGCGACCGGGAGCACGCCAGCGATCACGTGGAGAACGTCATCGCCATCAACCGTGTGGCCAAGGTGGTGAAGGGCGGCCGGCGGTTCTCGTTCAACGCCCTGGTGGCGGTGGGCGACGGCAAGACCAAGGTCGGAATCGCCACGGGCAAGGCCAACGAGGTCTCCGAAGCGGTGCGGAAGGCCGTGGAGGCGGCCAAGCGCTCGATGGTCGAGCTGCCCAAGACCGGCTCCACCATTCCGCACGAGGTCGTGGGCCAGCACGGGGCGGGCCGGGTGTTGCTCAAGCCGGCGGCCACCGGAACCGGCGTCATCGCCGGTGGACCGGTGCGCGCGGTGCTGGAGTGCGCCGGGATCACCGACATCCTGACCAAGAGCCTGGGCTCCACCAACCCGCACAACATGGTGCGGGCCACGATGAACGGGCTGACCCGGCTGGTCTCGGCCCGCCAGGTGGCGCGGGAGCGGGGCGTGGAGATCGATCAGATCGCCTACAAGCCGCGGCAGGAGGGCTGAGGCATGGGACGCAATCCGGTCGTCGGGCGGCAGGGCCCCCGGCACCACGCGGCGACGGTCCCGGCGGAGTCGGAGGCCAAGACCATCGCGGTCACCCAGATCCGCTCCGCCATCGGTCACGCGGACACGATGCGGCGCACGCTGGAGGCGCTCGGCCTCCGGCACCACCAGCAAACGGTGCAGCTCCCCAACAACGCCTCGGTGCGGGGGATGCTGTACAAGGTCAGGCATCTCGTTGAGGTCAAGGCTCATGGCTGATCGCATCACGCTCTCCTCGCTGCGCCCCGCCGCGGGCTCCGCGCCCGCGCGCAAGCGGGTGGGACGGGGACCGGGCTCCGGGCTGGGGAAGACCTCGGGCAAGGGCCACAAGGGTCACAAGGCCCGCACCGGCGGCGCCACCAACCCCGGGTTCGAGGGCGGCCAGATGCCGCTCTACCGGCGGCTGCCCAAGCGCGGCTTCACCAATCCGTTCAAGGTGACGGCCCAAGCGGTGAATCTCTCCCAGCTCAAGAAGGTGAGCACCGGTGAGGTGAGCCCGGAGACCCTGTATTCGGCGGGGCTCATCGGGAAGGTGGATGCCCCGGTGAAGCTCCTGGGCACCGGCGACGCCGACCGTGCCTACACGGTCCGCGGCGTCGCCCTCTCGGCGTCGGCCCGCACGAAGATCGAGGCGGCCGGCGGCACCATCGAGGGGTAATGACCACTCCGCGCGTTCCCACGCTGGCCATCGACAAGGAGCTGCGGGACAAGCTCCTCTTCACGCTGCTCGCGCTGGTGATCTACCGGATCGGCGCCCACATCGCCTCTCCGGGCGTCAACGTCACCGCGCTGGCCGACTTCATCCGGAACTCCGCGGCCGCGGGGTTCTTCGGGCTGTACGACGCCCTCGGCGGCGGCCTTTCCCGGGCCACGATCTTCGCGCTCGGGATCATGCCCTACATCTCGGCCTCCATCATCTTCCAGCTGGCCGGCGGGATCGCGCCGTCGATCGGCAAGATGCAGAAGGACGAGGAGGGGAAGAAGAAGATCACCCAGTGGACCCGCTACCTCACGGTGGCGATCTCCCTGGGACAGGCGTACACCTTCGCCCTGTTCACCGAGTCGATCCCCGGCGCGGTGCCCAACCCGGGCTTCGCGGCCCGCCTGATCATGGTGGTGACCCTCACCACCGGCTCCATCTTCGTGATGTGGCTGGGCGAGCAGATCACCGAGCGCGGGATCGGCAACGGGATGAGCCTCCTCATCACCTTCTCGATCCTGGAACGGGTCTGGCCCTCGGCGCTGCAGCTGGTGCAGTTCGTCCGCACCGGGGTCATCTCGCCGATCGGGGCCATCGTGCTGCTCGCGGTGGTCGTGGCGGTGATGGGGGCCGTGGTGGCGATGACCATCGCCGCCCGCCGGATCCCCATCCAGATCCCCCGCAAGGTGATGGGACGGGGCCGGATCCGCGAAGGGCAGAAGACCTTCATCCCCATCCGGCTCATCACCGCGGGAGTGATGCCGATCATCTTCGCCCAGACCATCATCATCGTGCCGGGCACCCTGGCGAGCTTCACCCAGAACCCGGTGCTGCAGGACATCGCCAGCTTCTTCACGCCGGGCGAGTGGCCCTACGACCTCACCTTCGCGGTGATGATCCTGCTGTTCAGCTACTTCTACACCTCCATCATCTTCAACTCGGTGGACCTGGCGGAGAACCTGAAGAAGCAGGGCGGGTTCATCCCCGGCGTCAAGCCGGGCGCGAGCACGGCCGACTACATCGACGCGGTGCTGGCGCGGATCACCCTGCCGGGCGGGCTCTTCCTGGCGGGGGTCGCGATCCTGCCGGTGCTCGTCTCCAAGTACGTCGGGGTGCGGAGCCAGTTCGGCGGGACTTCGGTGCTGATCGTGGTGGGCGTGCTGCTCGACACCATCGCGCAGGTGGAGCAGCACCGCACGCTCCGGAAGTACGATGGCTTCATGAAGACCGGCCGAGTCAAGTTCCGGGGGCGGCAGCAGCGGTATATGTAAGACGGGAGGAAGGGGGAAGGGGGAAAGGGGAAGGGAGATCGGTCGCTCTCCCGCGCACCCTTCCTCTTTCCCCTTTCCCCTTTCACCTGCTCAGGGAACCCCACACGCGCATGGACATCCTCCTCATGGGCCCCCCGGGCGCCGGTAAAGGCACCCAGGGCTGCATCCTGGCCGAGACCCTCGGCATCCCCAAGTTCGCCACCGGCGATCTGCTCCGCGACGCGGTGAAGCGCGGTACCCCGCTCGGCCTCCAGGCCAAGGCGGTGATGGAGGCCGGGCACCTGGTGGGCGACGACCTCATCCTGGGCGTGGTGCGCGATGAACTGGCCAAGCCCGAGGCGGCCCAGGGGGTCATCTTCGACGGCGTGGTGCGCACCCTCCCGCAGGCGGAGGGGATGGAGCGGCTTCTGGCCGAGCGGGGCCGCCGGATGGACGCGGTCCTGTTCTTCGACGTGACCGACGAGGAGATCCTGTCCCGGCTGGACCACCGCCGGAAGGTGGAGAGCCGGGCGGACGACGATCCGGCGGCGGTGGCGACCCGCCTCCGCGCCTACCGCCAGCAGACGGCCCCGGTGCTCGCCTGGTACGAGTCGCGGGGCGGCGTCCGCCGCGTGCCGGCGGTGGGGCCGGTCGAGGAGATCGCCCGCCGGGTCCGCCAGGCCCTGGGGCAGTAGCGGCGCGATGGTCACGCTCAAGTCTCCCCGGGAGGTGGAGATCATGGCCCGCGCGGGCCGGATCGTCGCCGGGACGCTCGCCCTGATGCGCACGCTGGTGCGCCCCGGCGTGAGTACCGAGGAGCTGGACGCGGCGGCCGAGGCGTTCATCCGGCGCCACGAGGGCGCGTCGCCGTCGTTCAAGGGCCTCTACGGCTTTCCCAAGACGCTCTGCACCTCGATCGACAGCGAGATCGTCCACGGCATTCCTTCGAGCCGCCGAGTGCTGGCGGAGGGAAGTATCGTGAGTGTGGACGTGGGAGTGTTCCTCGACGGGCTCCATGCGGATTCGGCCACCACTATTCCGGTGGGCCGGATCGGGCCGGAGGCGGAACGGCTCCTCGGTGTCACGGCGCAGTGTCTCGAAGCCGGCATCGGCGCCGCCCGGGTGGGGAACCACGTGGGCGACATCGGGCACGCGGTGCAGCAGGTGGCCGAGGGGGCGGGCTACGGCGTGGTGCGCGAGCTGGTGGGGCACGGCATCGGCACCCGCTTTCACGAGGAGCCGCAGGTGCCCAACTACGGCGCGCCCAAACGCGGCCCCCGCCTGCTCGAAGGGATGACCATCGCCATCGAGCCGATGATCACGGTGGGCAGTCCGGCGACCAAGACCCTCCGCGACAAGTGGACGGTGGTCACCGCCGACGGGACCCTGGCCGCGCACTTCGAGCACACCGTGGCCATCACGGCCAACGGGCCGCGCATCCTCACCGCCGCCTAGAGCGCCTCCACCTCCGCCAGCAGCGCCCCGGCGGCCGCGATGGTGCCGCGGCTCGCGTCATCGTCCTCACCGGCCAGATTTCCCCGCACCGACGCCTCGGCGCTCCGCGCCCCGGCGCGCGCGAGATGCAGCGCGGTGGCCGCGTCACCGCG
>DATCWW010000350.1:0-6240 GCA_036566145.1 Gemmatimonadales bacterium | reverse complement strand
CCGGCCGCCCCGCCCGCCGCCACGACCTGCTGCTCCAGCGCCTGCGCCTTGGCCACGTCACCGGCGCCGCGGTACGCCCCGGCCAGGCCGCGCTTGGCCTCGTTGTCGTTCGGCATCCATTGGAGGTACTGCTCGAACGCCTTGATGGCCTCGGGATACTTCTGGCTGTTGAGCAGCAGCGCGCCCTGGTTGAACGCCGAGCGGTTGCGGATGTTGACTTCGGTGGTGTCGGTCGCGTGGGCCGAGGCCGCCACTGCCTTGCCGAAGTACGCCGAGGCGCTGTCGGTCTGACCCTTGGTGTTGAACACGTTCGCGGCCTGATAGTACGGGATCGCGGACGTGTGGAAGATCATCCCCGCCTGCCGGTAGAGCACCAGCGCGGAGTCGAGGTTCTTCTGCTCCTCGAAGGTGTTGCCGCCCTTGATGAGCGCGACCCACCCATTCTGGCGGTAGGCGGAGATCTCCTTCTCGCAGGCCGGCGCCATCTGGGCGGCCCGGGTGAGCGCGGTGTCGGCGCCGATCAGATCACCCTGCTGCAGGTAGATCCGGCCGAGGTAGTACCAGGCCGCCGGATTCTTGTCCTGGCCGTTCTGACTGATGGCCTCGACGAGCACCTTCTGCCCGCTCTCGTAGGAGCGCTTCTGGTTTTCGGGAACCGAGTTCTCGATGCCGCTCTTCAGATAGCTGGCGCCGCTGCTGACCTTGAAGTGTCCGGACTTGAGCCCGCACTCCGGCGCCTGATATCGGCTCGGCATCGACTTCGCGACCCGGTCGCTGAGCACCTGTTGCTGCTGCTGCGCCGCCGCCGGCAACACCCCCACGGCAAGGGCCACGTAGGCCGACGCGATCGTCGCTTTCACTCGTCACGACTCCTTGTTCGAGGTCAGTGCCTGGGCGGCACCATCGGGGCGCACCAAGCGGAGTGCCCGGTATTGCAAGTCCCTTGCCACCTCATGGGCCGGCCGCCCGGTGCGCCGCGCCACCGCGGCCACATCGTCGTACTCGGGCTTGACCTTGGGGCCGCCGGGCGCGTCCAACACCTTGACCCGCACCCGCATGCCGTCTCCCGCGTCGAGCTCCAGCTCCTGCCGCGCGAGCGTCACTCGCTCGAGCACCTGGCGCCGGATGCCGGCGGTGGTGCTGTGCCGGAAGAAGGCGTCGGCGGCCGCATCGGCCTCGCCGGGGGACACCGTCGCTTCGACCCGGAACCCGGCGCGCCCCTTCTTCGCCTGGGTAGCCCAGAGCTGAACGTCCAGCGCGCCGGCCGCGAAAAGGGCCTCCCGCAGCGGGTCGAGATATTCCGGGCTCAGGTCGTCGAGGTCGGTGGAGAGCAGCACCACCTCGCCCGCCTCGTGGGCCGGCTCGGCGACGATGAGGCGCAGCGCATTGGGATATCCCACGGGATCGCGTCCCCCAGCGCCCCACGCCCCCGAGGATACCGCCCGCCAGCGGGCCGGCGGCGCTCCCGACGACAGCACGCGAAGGAGGACGGCGCCGGTCGGCGTGGTCGCCTCGCCGATCACCGGGCCGTTCGGCCCGACCTCGAGCCCTTCGAGCAGCACGGCCGTGGCCGGCGCCGGCACCGGAATGACCCCGTGCGCCGCGCGGACCCAGCCGGTGCCCACCGCCACGGGCCGATGGTAGATCCGGGTGAGCTCGAGACGCTCGAAGCCTTCGATCGCCCCGACGATGTCCACCAGGGCATCCACCGCGCCCACCTCGTGCAGCGCCACCGAGGCGGCGGGCACACCATGGATCCGCCCCTCGGCCTCGCCCAGCAGGGTGAAGGCCCGGACGGCTCGCTCCCGTACCCAGGGTGAGAGGGGCGCGCGTGCCAGGATCTCCAGCAGCTCGCCGACGTGGCGGTGCGGTCCGTGGACGTGCTGGTGAGTGTGCTCGTGGATGTGGACGTGCCGGTCATCGTGGTCGTGGCCGTGATCGGCGTGGTGCGCCAAGGGAGGACTGGGCAGCTCCCGCGACCCGTCGGGGAGGACCACGTCCACCTTGGTCGCCTGGATGCCCCCTCGATCCACCCGAGCGACCTCTACCCGGACATCTGGAAAGCCCAGTCTGGCGGGGAGGCCGCGCAGCCACTCGGGATCGGCCCCGGCAGCGACCAGCGCGCCCAGCACCATGTCTCCGCTGATCCCCGCGGCCGGGTCCAGGATGGCGAACCGACGTTCCAACATAGACTTAAAATATCGCCCGGCTCCCGCCCCGAAGGCAAACCCCGGCTCCGGAGCACGGCCTGCCCTGCCCGGCTACTCCCGGTAGAGCCAGCCCGCCCCCGTGTTGAAGAGGACGACGTGTTCGGCGGCTTTGATCGCACCGGCCTGGAGCAGCTGGGCAGCCGCCGCGAGGCTCGCTCCGCCCTCGGGGGAAAGGTCGAGCCCTTCGAGCCGGGAGATCTCTGTCGCGCGGCGCGACAGCTCGGCGTCGTTCACCGCTACTGCCCCGCCCCCGGACTCCCGGATGGCCCGCAACATCAGCGGCCCGCCCAGCGGCGCGGGAACCCGAAGGCCGCTCGCGATGGTCCACGGGTCGGGCCAGGGCTCGCAGTGGTCGGCGCCGCGGGCCACCGCCTCGACCACCGGGGCGCAGCCGGCGGACTGGACCGCGTAGAGCCGAGGCATACGCCCCTGGACCCAGCCCAAGGCGAGGAGCTCGGCAAAGGCGAGCCACATGCCGATGAGCCCGGTGCCGCCTCCCGCCGGATAGACCACGGCATCCGGCAACCGCCATCCCATCTGCCGCGCAATCTCCAGCCCCAGGGTCTTCTTCCCCTCGATACGATAGGGCTCCCGCAAGGTCGCCATCGGAAAGGCGCCGGTCTCCCGGGCGAACTCGAGCGCGCGCCGCCCGCAGTCGCCGATATGTCCGTCGAGCAGCTCCAGGTCGCCGCCGAACCAGCGGATCTGGTTCAGGATCGTCCGCGGAGTGGTGGCGGGCGCGTAGATGCGCGCCGGGCGCCCCGCCCGCGCGGCATAGGCCGCCAGCGCCACCCCCGCATTGCCGGCGGTCGGCACCACGAACGCCTCGGCGCCGCCGAGCACGGCGCGGGTCACCGCCATCGCGAGGCCGCGGGCCTTGAACGATCCGGTGGGATTGGTGCTTTCGTCCTTGAGCCAGAGCGCGTCGTAGCCCAGCGTCGGCGCGGCACGGTCGAGCTGGAGCAGCGGAGTGTCGCCCTCGCCCAGCGTGACCGGCGCCTCCCCGTCCGCGAGCGGCAGGAAGCGCCGGAAACGCCACATCCCGTGGCCGCGATGAATCTCGGCGCGGTCGGTCAGGCTGAGCCGCCGGTCTGGGTACCGCACCAGCCACGGCTGTCCACAGGCGGGACACACCGTGGGAAGCCCCGCGGGGTCGCCGCGGGTGCCGCAGGCCGAGCACTCCAGATGCCAGTCGTACCGGGTCATCGCCGTCGCTCCTCCAGCTCTTCCAGGCTCCTGGGCCAGTCCTGCTTGAGCAGCCGAGACAGGCTGCGGTCGGCCAGGAGCCGCCCGCCGGTCTGGCAGGCGGGACAGTAGTTGGTCTCGTTGTCGGCGTACCGGATCCGCTGCACCGGTCCGCCACAGCGGGGACAAGGCTCGCCGTAGCGGCCGTGTACCGCCATCCCGCTCCGGAACGCGGTCACTTTCTCGGGAAAGCCGTCGCCGGTCTCCTTTCGCAGACGATCGGTCCATTCGCTGAGCACGCCGACCGTGGCCTGGTGCACACGCGCGATCTCCTCATCGCCCAGCCGGCCGGTGAGCTGCAGCGGTGAGAGTTGGGCGCGATGGAGGATCTCGTCGGAATATGCGTTGCCGATGCCGCTGAACAGCCTGGGGTCGGTGAGGGCCCGTTTGAGCGTGTGGTTCTCCAGGCGGAGACGCTCCGCGAACTCGGCGAGCCCGATCTCCAGCGGCTCGAGTCCTCCGCGCGCGAATTCCGCCAACCCTTCCCGTCCTCGGACCAGGTGCAGCGACGCGCGGCGCTTCGTTCCCGCCTCGGTGAGGAGGACCGAGCCGGACGGAAAGTCGAACGCAGCCAGGCCGATCCGGCCCGGAGGCCGTCCGCCCGGTGCCGCCCAGCGGAGCCGCCCGGCGATCATGAGATGGATGACCACGAACCGCTCGTCCTCGAGCGCCCATACCAGCCGCTTGCCCAGTCGCTGGAGCCCGGTGACACGTCGCCCCAGGACGTCGGCGACCGGAGGATCCACCGAGCGGAGCACGAAGGGACTGATCAGCCTGATCGCTTCGAGCGGCTGACGCAGGATCCGCCGCTCCAGTGCCTCGAGGTACACCACGACGTCGGGAAGCTCGGGCATCGTGGCGCGATCGGCTCAGGAAGGGTTGTTGAGGTGGCTGAGGATGCGCTCGGCGAGCCGGGAAGAGAAGCCGGGCACCGTGGCCAGTTCCGACGCGCTCGCCGACCGGACGCCCGCCAGGCTTCCGAATCGCTCCAGGAGGCGGCGCCGCTTGGCCGGTCCGACCCCGGGAATGTTCAGCAGCTCCGACGTGATGGTGCGCTGGGTCCGTCGCTTGCGATTGTACGCCAGCCCGAAGCGATGGGCTTCGTCCCGGGCTCGCTGCAGCAGCCGCAGTGAGCCGCTCCGGCGGGAGAGCCGCAGGCTGTCCGGACGGCCGGGCAGAAAGACTTCCTCCTCCCGCTTGGCCAGGCTCACCATCGGAATCTCGCCCAGCTCGAGCGCGTGGGCGGCCTCCAGCGCCGCGTTGAGCTGGCCCTTGCCGCCGTCGATGACGATCAGATCGGGAAGCGGTTTCGCCTCATCCCGCCGTCTCGTCAGGTAGCGGGTCACCACCTCCTGGATCGCGGCGAAGTCGTCCTGCTGGCCGATCCCCTTGATCTTGAACTTGCGGTACTCGCTCTTCCGCGGACGACCGGCCTCGAACCACACCAGCGAGCCCACGGTGTCGCGGCCCTGGTTGTGGGAGATGTCGATGCAGATCAGGCTCCGCGGGACGGCGCTCAGCCCCAGGTCGCGCCCCAGCGCATACACCGGGTCCTCGGCCCGCTCCTCGGTCTCGAACGACTCGATCCGGAGACTCTCCAGCAGATGCCGGGCGTTGGCGTCGGCCAGCTCCAGCCAGCGGAAGGCGGTGCCCCGCTGCGGGATCGTCCACTCCGACCCGGGGAGCAGCTCCCGGAGGGCGTCCCAGTCCTCCGGCGGGAACGGGACCACCACCCGCCGGGCGCGCTCCTCCGCCGGCACGTAGTAGCGCGCCAGGAACGCGCTCAGCACGGCCGGGTCGGCCTCCCCCTCGAGGTTCTCCAGGAAGCGGTGCTCCCGGCCGACCACCCGGCCCTGGCGCACCCGGATCAGCACACCGACGGCGTCGTCTCCGTCGCGGGCGTAGCCGATCGTGTCCGCGTCACCGGTGCCGATCACCTCCACACTGACCGGCTCCTCCAGCTTTTCCAGCCAGCGCAGCGCGTCCCGCAGCTCCTTGGCCCGCTCGTAGTCCTCCCGGGCGCTGGCGGCCAGCATCGCCTCCCGGACCCTGGTGCGGAGATCGCCGGTCTTCCCCTCCAGGAACTGGAGCACCTCGTCCACCATCCGGCGATAGTCGTCCACCGCCTGCCAGCCGACGCACGGTGCCTTGCAGCGGCCGATGTGGAAGTCGAGGCAGGGGCGATCGCGACGCTCGGTGGGGAGATCGTCCTGGCAGCTCCGGACGGTGTAGAGCCGCCGGATGATGGCCAGCGTCCGGCGCAGCTGCCCCACGTCGGTGTAGGGACCGAAGTAGCGGGCGCCGGGAATGTTGCGGCGGCGGGTCACCAGGACCCGGGGGAACGGCTCGTTGACCGTCACTGCGATCGAGGGGTAACTCTTGTCGTCCTTGAGGCGGACGTTGAACCGGGGCCGGTACTCCTTGATGAGGTTGTTCTCGAGGATCAGCGACTGGGCCTCGCTGGCGACCACGATCGTCTCCACGTCCGCGATGAGCCGCTGCAGCACCTGGTTCCTGGCGCTGTCGGCAAAATCGGTCGCGAAATAGCTCCGCACCCGACTCTTGAGACGCTTCGCCTTCCCCACGTACAGGACCTCTCCCCGGGCGTCGCGCCACAGGTAGACGCCCGGTCCGTCGGGAAGCGTATCCAGCTTGCGCTGCAGGGCCTCGGGAAGTGCGGGTACCGTCATACGTGACTGAAATTTAACGGCTCGGGGAGGGTGGCCGGTCGCGGCGGCCGATGCCCAGCCGACCGAGCAGGCGGGAGGACTCGGCCACTCCCATC
>DATCWW010000312.1:0-3512 GCA_036566145.1 Gemmatimonadales bacterium | reverse complement strand
ACCCGGTTCGCGGGACCCGTGGTTTCGCTCGATCTTCCGGATCTCGCCAGCGCCCTGCGCTCGGAGCCTCACCCTGCCAGGGATGGCCATCGGCAAGCGGGGTTGGTTCATCGCGGGCCGCTTCGGATGTTGTTGTTCACCTTCGAGTCAGGCGGTCGGCTCCCGGAGCACCGAGCCCCGGGTCAGGTGGTGATTCACTGCCTTGGGGGCGAGCTGGCGGTCGAGGCCGGCGACACGCGGCATCGGCTCAGCGGCGGCGAGGTGCTCGTGCTGGAACCGGATGTGCCGCACTCGGTAGAGGCCCTTGCGGACAGTGACATGCTCCTGACGGTGTGCCTCGGCTGATCCACAGCCGACGTCAAGCTTTCGCCAGCCGATCGTTGGCGTAGGCTGAGCGATGTGACCGCTCCGACTCGGGTCCACTTCCAGGACGAGCAGCGGCGCCACCGCCGCACCGGCGCGCTCTCGGCGGCCCTGGTCGTTGTGGTGCTCGCCGTCTCCGGCATTCCGCTCTCCGTCGTCATCTCCCCGTTCCTGCTGGCCGCCGCCGCCGTCCCGGTTTACCTCGCCGACCTCGTGCTCGACGTCCCCGCGGAGGTCACCGGGTGGCTCGACCGGGTGTTCCACCTGCTGCCGATCACGTGGTCCGCGATTCGTCGCCCGGACGTGAGCCTGCCGTGGGACCTGCTGGTCGGGTTGTTCGTGCTGCCAGGCCTGGTCGCCATGCTCCTGCTCTGGGCCCTCGTCCGCCTGATCTTCCGGCGCGCGGGCGTGGGCGGCGTGCTCCGCCGGCTCAAGACCCGCCCGCCCGATCCCGACGATCTGGCCGAGCGACGGGTGGCCAACATGATAGAGGAGGTGGCGGTGGCCGCCGGGGTGCCGCCGCCGCGGGTCCTCCTGGTGGACGCGAAGGCGGCCAACGTCGGCGCGGCCGGGCTCACCATGGCCGACGCCACGGTCGTGGTCACCCGGGGGTTCGCGACCCGGCTCCCGCGGGACGCCCAGCAGGCCGTCGTCGCGCATGTGATGGCGTCGGTCGGGAACGGCGACCTGACCCTCGCGGCCGAGATCCTGACCCTGCTCCAGACCTGGGGCCTGGTCTCCCTGCTGCTGGAAGGGCCGCTCGTGGGCACGGCCCGCGACTACCTGAGACGGGTCGGCCATACTGCGAGGGAGGAGCTCCGGGGCGGGGCCGACGCCTCGAGCCGGGAGCTGGCGGTGGACACCCTGCTGGCGGGCGCGGACTTCGAACGGGTGGATTCCGACGAGTTCGAGGCGCTGCCGAACCTGCACCCGCTGGTGGCGCTGTTCGGCTATGGGCCGGTGCTGATGACGGTGGGTCCCGCGGCCATCGCGGGAAAAGGGATCATCTGGCTCACGGTGCTGCTCGTGAGTCCTTTCGTGTCCCTCCTGTGGCGGATCCGCCGAAAGCTGGCGGACGCGACCGCGGTCGAGCTGACTCGCCAGCCGGACGCGCTGGCCGGCGCCTACCGGAAGCTCGCGGGCATGAACGTGAAGGTGCCGGGCGCGGTGGCGGTGCACTGGCTCTTTCCGGTGTGGGATCCCAAGGTGGACCGGGACCAGACCCGGAAGGAGGTGACCACCGGGCTGATGCACATGCACCTCCCGCTCGAGCCCCGGCTCCGGCGGCTCGAGCGCCTCGGCGCGAGCGCGGGCGGAAAGCCGCTCAAGCAGGCGGACCCGGGATACACCTGGCGCGAGGTCGCCGCCGGCGCGGGGTGGCTGGGCGTCGGGGCGGTGATCCTGGGTGGGGTGATGGTGCTGACCGCGGCGGGGGCGGGGGTGGTGCTGTACTTCCTGGGCTGGCTGCTGGATCGGGTGCTGGTGGTGTTTCCGGGGTGGGTGGCTGGGCTGGTCGGCTAGCGTCGATTCTGGAGACTGCGCCGGACGGTGGCCTCCCGACCTACTCGTACCTGAGTGCCTGCATAGGATCCACCCGCATGGCTCGGCGCGCGGGAATGAGGCACGCGACGAGCACCACCGCGCTGAGCAACAGCGCGACGGCCACGAAGGTCAGCGCATCCGTGCTGCTCACGCCCAGCAGCAGGGATTGCAGGAAGCGAGTAACTCCAAACGACATGCCCAGCCCGATGACGAGGCCGAGCAAGGTGAGCACGATCCCTCGACGAAGGATGAGGCGCAGCACGTCGGCCCGGCTGGCGCCAAGCGCCAGGCGGATGCCGATCTCATGGGTGCGCTGGTTGGTGGTGTACGACGTGACGCCGTACACGCCGATGGCCGCCAGCACGAGCGCGAGGAATCCGAACGCTCCGACGAAGGTTCCGCCGATGCGCACGGCGATGGTGGACAGTTGCCGGCGCAAGTCGAGCGTGGTGACGTCGAAGACGACGACGTCGGCGTCCAGCTCGTGAATCGCCTGGTCTACCGCTTTGGCGAATGTGAGCGGATCACCGGAGACTCGAGCGTTGAGCGTCATGCCCGCGCGATAGACCTGGTAGAGCGGCAAGTACACAAACGGGGTCGGCGCTTCGTTCAACTGGTTGTACTTGGCGTTGCGCGCAATTCCCACGACGGTGAACGATTCGTTCGTCAGATCGGATATGACTTGCTTGCCGATCGGTTCCTGGCCCGGCCAGTACCGATCCGCAAACGTCTGGTTCACGATGATCACCCGCTGGCTTTCCTTGATGTCCTGGTCCGTAAAGTCGCGGCCCTTTTCCAGGGGAAGCTGCAGGGTCGCGAAGTATTTCGGTGAGACAATGGCCACCTGCGTTTCCATCGAGACGTTTGCGGGTGGCACGAAGCCCTCCGGTTTGACGCTCGTCGATCCACCTCCGAACGTCAGCGGTGTCCGGTTGGTGAGCATCACCGATTGCACCCCCGGCAGCGCTTCGAGGCGGGTGAGCAGCTGGCGATTGAATTGAATGCCGCGCGGCTCCGTGTAGCCGGCCCCAAACAAGTCGTACGACGCCATCAGGATGTTGTGGGAATTGAAGCCGGGGTCGATCTGCTGCGCGTTGATGAAGCTCCGGATGAAAAGCCCGGCGCAGACGAGCAGCAGCAGCGAGAGCGACACCTGCGCGACGGCGAGCGCGCTGGTCAGGCGCGCTTGCCTGGAGCCGCCCGCCACGCCGTGGGAGACCTCCTTCAGCACGCCGCCAGGCGCCTCGGAGGAGGCGCGAAGAGCAGGCAGGATCCCGAAGACGATTCCGGTGAGGAGAGAGAACACGAACGCCGCTGCCAGCACGGTACGGTCGGCCTCGATGGACAGATAGAAAGGAAAATCCATCTGCGGCACGAACCGCGCCATGGAACCCGAGGTCCAGACCGTCATCAGCATGGCGATCGCGCCACCGGCGAGCGCGAGGACGATGCTTTCGACCAGCAGTTGACGCACCAGCCTCCAGCGACTCGCGCCCAACGACATGCGAACGGCCATCTCACGTCGCCGGGCGATGTTGCGGACGAGCATCAGGTTGGCAACATTGGCGCAGGCAAGCAGCAGGACGAGACCTGAGATCGTCATCAAC
>DATCWW010000309.1:0-9445 GCA_036566145.1 Gemmatimonadales bacterium | reverse complement strand
GCGGGGCCACGGCCACCACCGGCATGGGCAGCCCGGCCCGCTGCCGCAGCCGGTCCACCATCCGGTACAGCTCCGGCGCCTGGGCCTCGGTGACTACCTGGGCCCCGTACATCCGGAGGACCAGCCGGTCGGAGAAGAAGTACATCCCGAAGTTGAAGGCGAAGCCGAAGAGGGCGGCCAGGAGCAGGCCCTGCGAGCCGCCCAGGAGCTGACCGGCGAGCAGGAAGAGCCCCATCAGGCCGGCCATCAGGATGAAGGTCTTCAGGTTGTTCATAGGTCCCTCTGTGGCGGTGACGCGCCGCCGCGCGGGGGTCAAAAAAGAGCGAGACCCCGTCCGCTCCGCGGGCGCGCTGGCGCCCACGTGGACGAAGGTCTCGCTCTGATGGGGGGCATCGTGCCTCCCCTACCCCCGCCGGACCGTGCCCGCCGTTGGCGGACAGTCTTGACGATCGGCGATCCGCCTGCGGCGGACGAGCTACTCCCCTTCTGCGGGGAAACTTAGCCGCCCCTGCCGCGGGGGTCAATTTTCACCCCCGGGGAGGCTCGCTCACGGCGTCTGCCAGTGCCGAACGTAGATCCAGTTCGCTTCCCTCCGGTCGCCGTCCGCCTCCGGACTCCGGGTCCGGTGGACCAGTGACACCCCGGTGACCGCCGCGCTGGTCGTCGGCCCCTCTGACGGGATCAGGAGGACCTCACCAGAGGTAGGATCCAGCGCGGAGGCCAGGAAACGCCAGACGCCGCGGCTGGTGAGCGAGCGGGTATAGCCCTCACCCGCCGCCGTGTCGAACCGCGCAGTCAGGCTGAGGCGGTACTCGCCCTCGGCGCCGAGGCGAAGCTCGCCGGCGACGACGCTCGCGCGCAGATCCTGATCCCCGTCCTGCGCCTGCTCGGGATCGATCGGGGCGGGAAGCAGGCTGCCGTTCACCCCCATCAGCTCGTAGCGACCCACGACCGTCCAGTGGGCGACCCGTACAGACTCGGTCATCCTTCCTCCTCATGACGCCGGCGGCGGCCGCCCGGGTGGACGACCACCGCCGCGGCCAAGGTTACCGCGCGACCTTGATCTCGAACGGGATCCCGCCGAACTGGGTCTCGGCGGTGATCTTGTTGCCGCTGATGGTGCCGTCCTTCATCCGGGCCGGGCTGCCGGTCGGCGTGAAGTCGATCGTGCCGCCGGCCGTGCTGTAGTTCCCCTCGTCGGTCAGGGTCACGTCGCCCCCGTTGAACTCCGCCTCGACGTCCAGCGTGTAGCTGCCGTCGGCGGCCAGCACCAGCTCGCCGCTCTTGAAGGTCAGCGTCGAGCCGCTGCCGTCATGGAAGGTCACCGGGAGGCCGTTCCCGCCGCCGCCCAGGTTGCCCAGGGTGCGGAGGCTGGTGAGCGCGTAGGAGCCGCTCACGTCGGCCGGTACCGGATCGGGGCCGGGGCCGGTGGAGTCGGAGTCGCCGCCGCACGCGGCGGTGACCAGGGCGAACGACGCGAGCGCGGTGCCGACGAAGCGGCGAAGCGTGACTGCGGACATGGTGACCTCCAGTGGGTGGCGTTGGGTGCCGTCCTTCTCGATGGCCGCACGTTACGCGACGGGGTTCATCCCGATCTCATCTCGATCTCATCGCTCGGGGGAGGCAGGCCCACGGAGGAGCGCCCGACGATCCTCGCGGACCATCGGGCGCCAGGGTGGTGGGAACGGCGGCTGCGGAGCTCGGCTACGGCATCGGACCCGGTGACGCGGGGGCGGCGGCACTCGGGGCCCAGTCGGCGTCGGCGATGGCGATGGTGGTCTGCTGGTCGGCCACGACCAGGCGGCGCTCGTACCGGGCCTCGAGCCGGGGCTCGATCCGAGGATTGGTCAGCACCAGCAGGTCGTAGCATCCCACGGTCTCGCGCCACACGGCCGACTGTCCCGGGTGGAGCACTAGTCTCGGCCCCAGCTCATCCTCGCCCCAGACTCTCACGCCGCAGCGGCGCGTGTAGGCGTACCACGCTTCCCGCAGCGAGCCGTTGTTCAGGGCGATCTGCCCTTCGCCGACCGGGGCCGTGGTGGCGCCGTCGGTACCCGCCGAACGGCAGCCGCTCAGCGCGAGGAGCGCCACCACAAGGGTGCAAGGGAACAGTCCGGCCGACCACATGAGAGCTCCGCGGATGAATGCGACGCGCGCATTCTACCCCGCGGAGCTCAAGCTGCCGTCAAACCTCCGGTGGACTCGTTTCGCCCGGACCGGCACCGGCTTCAGTGGCCGGTCGCCGCGAAGGTGCCGGCCGCGCTCACCGTCCGGTCCTCGCGGTCCGGCTCGGTCGCCAGGAAGCCGGCGGCCTCCAGCCGGAAGAAGCCGCGGATCGTGCTGTCGCTCACCGAGGTGATCACCAGCTCACCGCTCTGGGCCTGGAAGACGCCGGTCGGCCGGGTGGGTGAGCCCGTCACCACCAGTGCTCGGATGTCGTCGCCGCCCTCGTCATTGGCGGATACCTGGTAGGTGCCGATGCTGAGCCGCGCGCCGCTCGCCCGGCTGAACAGCACCGCGCCGTCGTCCCCCCGCGCGCCGAGCGACAGGGAGAACGTTCCGGGACGGCCGTCCACCGCCGGGACGCTCCCGAATGTCGCGTCACCGCGGGGGGTCGCGGTCATGGCCCCGTGCACCTCGCCCAGGAAGGCTGAACGTTCCTCGCCGGCCGGGCCGACCGGGGTCAAGGCTGCCGTCAGCAGAAGCAGCACGGAGCCGAGGCCGAAAGTGACGGTGGTGGTCATCGCTGCCTCCCAAGCTGGGGTCCCGGAATGAGCGCGGCTGTCGTGCCGCCGCCGAAGTGACTGCGCCAAGTCTACGGGCCGCCGTCACTCCGAACTCACTCCGATCTCACCGGGGGCAACGTATTGTGGTGTGGCGACTTGCGATTCTGGAGCGGCGCGCTAGAAGGCCGGCTCACTCTGGTGGGCCGGCTCGTCCAGCCGGAGGGCCTGGGCCGTCGCGCCCGCGGGAGTCTCGTGCTGGCCCTCGGGAATCATCAGCAGGGCGTCGGCGAGCACCATCGACATGAGGATGCCGGACCCCTGCGGGCCGGTGAGCCGAGCCTCCGGTCCCTCGGAGGTGTGGGTCAGGGTGACCCGAAGGAAATGCTGCAGCCTGGGCTTGAGGCTCACGGCCTGGCCCAGTCGCACCGGCACCGAACGGCGGAACGGAAGCTCGTGGCCCGCCATCCGGCGGATTGCCGGCCGCACGAAGAGCTCGAAGGTGACCATCGTGCTCACCGGATTCCCGGGCAGGCCGATCCACGGGACCGGCCCCAGGATCCCGAACCCGACCGGCGCGCCAGGGCGCATCCTGAGCCTCCAGAACCGTTGCTCCGCCCCCAGCTCCGCCAGCACTTCGCGCAGGTAGTCGTGCTCCCCCACGCTGATCCCCGCCGTAGTGACGAGGAGATCGGCCTCGAGAGCCGGGGAGAGGTGCTCCCGTATGCTCTCGGGGGTGTCCCGGGCGATCCCGAGATTCACCGGCACTCCGCCGGCCCGCCGGACCAGCGCGCTGAGCGTATGGGTGTTGCTGCTCGCCACCTTGCGGCCGCCCAGAATCTCCTCGGGACGGTCCACGTCCACGATCTCGTCACCGCTGGCCAGGATGGCGACCCGCGGCTGGCGGTAGACCAGCGGATGCGCCACCGCGAGCGAGGCGAGCACGCCGAGCTCCGCCGGTCCCAACGTCCGGCCCGCGGAGAGGACCCTGGATCCGCGCCGGATGTCCTCGCCCGCCTGGCGCAGGTTCACCCCGACGTCGCGATCGTTCACGATGGTGACGGTTTCCCGGCCCTCGTCGGTGTCCTCCTGCCGGATCACGCTGTCCGCCCCGTCGGGCACCGGCGCGCCGGTGAAGATCCGGGAGGCTTCGCCGGGGCCGATGCGACGGGAGGGGAAGGCGCCGGCCGGGATCTGCTCCACCACCCGGAGCCGGACCGGGCGCTCGGCGCCGGCCCCCACGACATCCTCTCCTCGGACCGCGTATCCGTCCATCGCCGAGTTGGTCCAGGCGGGGATGTCGATCGGGCTCACGACATCCTCGGCCAGCACTCCGTCGAGGGCATCGTCCAAGGGCATGCGGAGCGCCGGCTGGCGCGGGATCTCGGCCAGAATCCGCCGCGCCGCCTCGGCCGCCGAGATGGGCCCGCTCACTCGGCGATCGGGATGGCCCGCTCCAGGGTCACGCCCGCGAGCAGCTGGAGCCACATGGTGTCCTGGAAGCGAACCACTCGGCAGGCGGGCTCGTAGAACGGGTCGTCCGTCACGATGGCGGCCCATTCGGCGGCGTTGGGAAGCGAGGCGTCGTAGATGGGCTCGGGAGCCACCGACGGGCGGAAGACCTCGATCTTGGGCAGCGGGGCCCGCTTGAACCCCTCGGCCAGAATGATTTCCGCGCCGGAGAGGTGCTCGCGTGCGAGCCCGATAGGATCGTAGGTGTCGACGCCGCGGTGGAACAGCACCTGGAGGTCGGGGCCCACCAGGAGGGTGCGCTCGGCCCGGCCCTCGTGGAAGTGGCGCCAGCTGTCGGTGCCCGGGCGGTCGAGGTCGGCCGGATGGTCCGAGTGCTTCATCGTCATGACGCGGCGGCCGCGGCGAGCCAGCTCCGCCGCGAGCGCGACGGTCAGCGTGGTCTTGCCGGCGTTCTTGCGTCCGATGATGGAGATGATGCGAGTCGCCGCCACAGCTCGTCCGCTCGCTCCAGGTCCTCGGCCGTGTTGACGTTGAAGAACAGCGCCGCGGGATCGCCGCAGCGCGCGACTTCGGTGAGAGGGAGGATACCGACCCTGATGCGGGCATGGAAGCCGACGGCCCTGAGATCGCCCGCGTCCAGGCTGCTCGCGATGGCGTCGCCGCAGGCCGCCCCGTACCCGGCGCACAGGGGCTCGACCTCTCGCGGGCCCGTGCTCCGCGGCAGCACGGCATCGGCCGTGTCGAGACCGTCGGCCAGCCGGCGCACCAGGGCGGCGGTGACGAACGGCATGTCCCAGGCGACGCAGACGACCGGCGCCGGGGATGCTACCACCGCGGTGTAGATCCCTCCCAGCGCGCCGAGCCCCGGCCGGAGGTCGGGCACCACCCGGAGGTCGGGACGCCAGGACCCCGCGTCAGGGGCGTTGGCGACCAGGAGCGGAGGCGTCCCCAGCGCCGAGGCGAGCACCTCGGCCACCCGGTCCAGGATCCGCGCACCGCCGACGATCTCCAGGCCTTTCGGCCTGCCGCCGAACCGGGTCGCCCCGCCGCCGGCCAGAATGGCGCCGCGGACCGGCCCGCCCGCACTCAATAACGCCTTCCCCGGTGCCGTTCCAGCACCAGGTCGATCCCGGCGATCACCCCGACCATGTGCTTGTAGTCCACGCTGTGCGACGGATTGAAGTTGTTCTCGGGCGACGCGCCGTCCACCTTCTCGATGCCGAGGATATTGTCCCGGACCTCCAGTCGGAACTGGAAGCCGTTGCTGATCGGGGTGGTGAGCCCCACGCCCAGGCCGAGGGCCCCCCCGATCCGGGACTTGCGGTCGTCGTTGTAGACCTGGAGCAGCACGGGCGGCCCGGTATTGCCCGGCGGCATGGCGAGCCCCGACGTCAGGATCGAGCTTTGGTTGGAGGCCAGGATCCCGGCGCCCACCCGCACGTACGGGGATACGATCTCCCGGCTCGCGATCCGGTACATCGCGCCCACGCTGAACACCGCCGCGAGCGCCGAGTGCTCCCCCTCGTCGATGTCGATGCAGCCGAGTCGGTTGATCTCATCGCCCGGGCGCACCTGCCGGCAGGCGTCGGCGTACGCCAGCTCGAAGATGAAGACGTCGGCGGTGAGGCCGAAGTTCTCTCCCTTGAAATAGGTCGCCGCCATCGCGGCGCCCCCCCGGCCCTCGATCGCCCGGGCCACGTCCAGGCTGCCGCCCCGCACCGGCTGGTCGGGCACGTGCCAGAGATCGGCCCCGGCCACGTACGCCGCCGAGACCGTGAACACCAGACGGGCCTGGTCTCCGGTGTGCTGTGCCGAGGCAGGTCCGGCCAGGGTCGTGAGCGCGCCGGTCAGGGCCGCGAGATTCCGGATGCGCATCGACTCTCCCAATATGGGGCCACCTGTGCGCCACGTCCTGTGGTTCTTCTAGCAACGTGGAGACGGCCTCCCGACCCGGCGCCAACACAGCGCTGTCGGAGGCGGGGCCAAGCTGCCGGGCAGACTCAGGGGAGCCCGGTGCAGTCGGCGTGCAGGGTGGCGTCCTCCGCCACGCGCACCCGGGCGAGGGTCACGCCGGCGGGCAGCCGGGGGGCAACCCGCCGGTACACCAGCGACGCCAGCGACTCGCAGGTCGGAAGGGTTCCCGAGGCGAACTCGGCGACGTCCTGGTTGAGGTTCCGGCCCTCGAAGGGGGTCGCGATCTCGTCGCGCAGAATGCGGTCGAGCTCCACCAGGTCCATCACCATGCCCATCGCCCGGTCCAGCGGACCGGTCACGGTGACGGCGCAGGTGTAGTCGTGGGGGTGCCCGGGAGGGTCGCTCAGCGGACCGAACGCGTCACGGTTCCGCTCCGGGCTCCAGTCGGCCCGGTACAGCCGGTGCACCGCCCGGAACCCGATCGTGCGGGTCAGCTCGATCGCCATTTCAGGGGGAGAAGGCGAAGCCCAGCCCGGCCTGGAACCAGCCGCTGGTGTCCCACTCGCTCACGTTGCCGTCGGTGATCACCGCGTGCGGGTCGCCGGGCGTGCCCGGGTCCTTCGGCGGCTCCCGGGTGAAGCTGGCCGGGTAGTTCAGCTTCCAGAAGACTGCCCGGGCCTCGGCCCGCAGGTGGACCCGCGAGGTCAGGAACAGGCGGAACCCCGCCCCCGGCGCCAGGGTCACCTTGTGTCCCAGCTCGAAGCCGCTGGTGTCCTGCGGCGTGCTGCTGGGAAAGCTGAGTCCGATCGTGGCCCCGAGGAACGGCGCCAGGCGGTGCCAGCTCTTTCCGCCGGTCACGTTGAACTGGATGCTCGCCTCGGTAAAGGTGACCGACTGCTTCACCGGTCCGCTGACTCGGTTCACCCGCTCCACGAACGGATCCACGATCAGCCGGTCGAAGTCGCCGTAGATGACCTGCAGCGCCATCGCGAGGGAGCTGGAGTTCCGGATCTCGTAGCGGATGCCGCCGAACGGGCCGTTGTGGGGCGCGATACCGAACCGGCCGCCGTCGCCGCTGAGGTAGCCGCCGATCGCCGTGATGGTGTGGCCCTTGGCCACGTCATGATAGGGTGTCGAGCGGGGGTCGTGCCCGACCTGGCCCGCCGCCGGGGTCGCCCCGGCGAGTGCGAGCAGCAGAACCACCGCGAGCCGCGCGCGTGTCCCCATCAGCAGTCCCTCAGGTCGCGACCCGTCATGTCGGCGGGCGGCTCGATGTCGAGCAGGCGAAGCACGGTCGGCGCCACGTCGCGGAGCGAGCCCCCGGTGCGGAGCCGCTCCGACCCGGCGCCCATCGCCACCAGCGGCACGGGATTGGTGGTGTGGGCCGTATGCACTCCGCCGGTGGTCGGATCGATCATCATCTCGCAGTTGCCGTGGTCGGCGGTGATGAGGACGCGGCACCCGGCCCGGTCCGCACTGACGAGGACCCGCTCCAGGCAGCGATCCACGGTCTCGACCGCCCGGATGACCGCCGGCAGCACGCCGGTGTGCCCCACCATGTCGGCGTTGGCGTAGTTGCAGAGCAGAAACTCGTGCCGGCCCGATTCGATGGTGCGGCAGAGCGCGTCGGTGATGCCCACCGCGCTCATTTCCGGCGCCAGGTCGTAGGTGGCGACCCGCTGGGAGGGAATCAGGCAGCGCTCCTCGCCCGGGTAGGGTGGCTCGTAGCCGCCGTTGAAGAAGTAGGTGACGTGGGGGTACTTCTCGGTCTCCGCGGTGCGAAACTGGGTCTTGCCCTGTTCCGCCAGGACTTCCGCCAGGATCCGCGCCAGGCTGAACGGTGGAAAGGCCTGGGGTAGCGGGAAGGTCTGGTCATACTGCGTCATGGTGACGCAGGAGAGCTCGGGCCGGCGGCCAAGGTCGAAGTCGTCGAACCCGTCGATCGCGAGCGCGCTTACGATCTGGCGCATCCGATCGCTGCGGTAGTTGAAGAACAGCACCCCGTCACCGTCCTTCATGGTGGCCACCGGCGCCCCGCGCCGTACGTGCACCAACGGCCGGATGAACTCGTCGGTCTCGCCTCGCTGGTAGGCGGCCTGCACGGCCAGGACCGGATGCTCCACCGGGGTGCCCTGGCCGTGGACCATCGCGTCGTACGCCAGCTTGGTCCGGTCCCAGCGGCGGTCCCGGTCCATCCCGAAGTAGCGGCCGGTCAGGGTGGCGACGTCGACCGTGCTCCCCGCGATGCGGCGCATGTCCTGGAGCAAGGTCCGGACGACTTCGGCCCCGAGAGTCGGGGCCGAATCGCGGCCGTCGAGAAAGCCGTGGATCGCGATGGCGGGCACTCGGTGTCGGACCCCCAGCTCCACGCAGGCCAGGAGATGCCGGTCCAGGGCGTGTACGCCGCCCGGGCCGAGCAGTCCGACCAGATGCAGCGTGCCTCCGCTGTGGCGGAGCCCGGTGCAGAGCTCCACCAGCGGCTTGATCTGGTAGAACTCGCCGCTCTGGATGCTTTGGGAGATGCGAACCAGGTCCTGGGGCACCACCCGGCCGGCGCCCAGGTTGAGATGGCCGACCTCGCTGTTGCCCATCTGCCCGTCCGGCAGGCCGACCGCCAGGCCGCTGGCCTCGAGCAGGGTGCGCGGAGCCGAGTCCCAGAGCCGGTGCCACACCGGCGTCGACGCCAGCTCGATGGCATTGCCGTCGCGCTCGCGCCGGTACCCCCAGCCGTCCAGAACCACCAGGACGACCCGGTTCCGGGCCTTTCCGTTTGACATGGCTCTCCGCGTGTTCTACAATGCCGGACTGTGAGTTACGCGCCGCAATCTAGTCCCGGCCTGCGCCTGCTACCAGCCTGTCTGCTGCTCGCCGCGCTGGCTGCCGGACCGGTCGCCGCTCAGGACCAGCGGCACCTCAGCGACTCCACCGATTTGCACCGTGACCCCGAGGGCGCTCCCCTCGTGAGCCTGCCCGCCGGGGCCGCCATCGAGACCGGGGCGGCCAAGGGCGAGTGGCGCGAAGCCGCGGTGGAGGGGTGGATCTTCTCGCCGTCCACGGCGCCGACCAAACGGGACGGGTACGACCTGGTGGTGACCTCGGACGAGGGCGAGAACCTCCGGCGCGATCCGAACGGACCGGTGGTCGGCCGGGTGCGGGAGGGCACCCTGCTCGAGCGGGTCGGCAAACAGGGCAAGTGGTTTCAGGTCCGCCGCGGGGGCTGGGTGCCCCGCTCGGCGGTGGCCGCCCGGCAGGGGCGGGCCAAGCCGGCCGAGCAGGCGCAGGCTCAGCAGACTCCGGCGAAGCCGGCGGCCGCTCCCGCCAAGGCTCGCACCGCT
>DATCWW010000305.1:0-3589 GCA_036566145.1 Gemmatimonadales bacterium | reverse complement strand
GACGTGGACACCATGAGCGCCAACATCCAGGCAGTCATCGACCATGCGCGCAAGCTCAATCCGCCGCCCGCCATCGTCCTCGTCGGCATGCGGGCACCGCCCAACATGGGGCCCGACTACGTCCGCCGGTTCCGCGCCGCGTTTCCGGCGCTGGCCGAGAAGAACGAAGTTCCGCTGGTGCCCTTCCTGCTCGATGGGGTGGCCGGCCGACCGTCGCTCAACCAGGGGGACATGATCCACCCCACGGCGCAGGGGCAGCGGATCATGGCCGAGACGGTGTGGCGGGTGGTGGGGCCGGTGTTGCGGGGGGAAGGGTGAGCTAGGAGAGCAGCTCGGCCAGGGCGGCGACCGCCGCGTCGATCTCGTCGGGCGTGTTGTAGTAGTGGGGTGACAGGCGAAGGGCGGACCGCACGCCCTTCTCGTCCATGTCGATCACCGCGTCTTCCCGGTCGGCCGCGCTGGTGTTGATGCCCCGGGCCCGAAGGGCGAGCTTGAGCGAGTCCGCATCCCGCCCGGCGACCTCCGCCGTCGCGATGGCGCAGAGGGCCGGGCCGCGGTCGAGCACCCGGACTCCGTCGATCTCGGCCAGGCGCTCGCGGGCGTAGGCCGCGAGGGCACTCGCGCGAGCGCCGGCCGTGGGAATCCCCACGTCGAGGGCATAGGCCGCCGCGGCGCCGAGTCCCGCGACCAGCGCTGGGCTGACCTCCCAGCTCTCGAAGCGCCGGGCGTCGGGCGTGAGGGTGAAGCGGTCCGGGTCGCTCCAGGTGGCGCCGTGCATGTCCACGGTGATGGGGTAGGCGCCGGCCTCGATCACGCGGTCCGCCGCGTACAGGAACCCGATCCCTCGCGGACCGCGCAGGAACTTCCGGGCGGCCGCGGCGAGGTAGTCGCACCCGACCCGATCCACGTCCACCACCACCTGGCCCACCGCCTGGCAGGCGTCTACCAAGTAGGGGATCTCCAGCCGCCGGCATACCGCACCCACCGCCTCCACCGGCTGCACCAGGCCGGAGTTGGTCGGGACCCAGGTGACGGCAACGAGCGCGGGGCGGCGGCGAGCGGCCTCCCGCTCCAGGGCGTCCGGATCGATGCCGCCTTGCGGCCCATCGGGAATCCGCACAACCTCGACTCCGAGGCGCTGCGCCAGCGCCAGGTACATGATCTGGTTCGAGGCGTAGTCGGCGCGGCTGGTCAGGATGCGGTCACCAGGACGGAAGTCGAACACGGCCATCGCCTGGGCAAAGGCCGTGGTGGCATTCTGGGTGAGGGCGATGTTACGCCCCCGGGCGCCGATCAGCGCCCCGACGGTCTCGCCCGCGCCGCGAAGCTGCTCGACGCTGGATTCCGCGGCCTCGTAACCACCCAGCGCGGCCTCCCGGTCGAGATACTCCGCGACAGCGCGCCGGACCGGCAGCGGCGCGAGTGCCGCGCCGGCGTTGTTGAGGTGAGTGAGCCGCGCCACTTCCGGTGTCTCGGCGCGCCAGCGGGCGAGATGGGGATGATCAGGCGGACGATTCATCGAAAGGCGCTCACAATCTCCTCCAGGCCCCTGGTCCAGCGCCGCTCCAGCAATCCCCGGGCGGCGGCACGGTCTCCCCGGCGCAGGGCCTCCGCGATGCGTCCATGATGCACGGTGGACAGGCTGAGGCGGCCAGCCTGCTGAAGGTAGTGCCGGAGATAGCGCCGCGGCGTCTGCCGTAACGTCTCGATGAGCGTCAGCAGCCGCCGATTCGGACAGTCGCTGAGGAGGAGCCGATGCCACTCGTCGTCCAGCTCGATGCAGGCATCGATGTCTCCCCGGGTCTGCTCCAGGCGGCGGGCCACCGCGGCCAGGTCGGTGAGGCGCTCGGCGGGAAACTCGACAACGAGATCGAGAGCGAGTGGCTCGAGCACGGCCAGGATGGCACCCACTTCACGCAGCTCCTCGGTAGCCAGCGACCGGACCCGGAACCCTCGTCCTACCTCGGCGTCGAGGGTGCCCTCCCGGGCCAGGCGGATCAGAGCCTCACGGACCGGCGTGCGGCTGACGCCGAGCTGCTTTGCGATGTCAGTGTCGCGGATACGGCTGCCCGGGGTGATGGATCCGCGTTGAACGCGTTGCAGGAGTTCGAGATAGACCTGGTCTCGCAGGGGTTCTCTGGGGAGCATAGGTGGCACCTGTGTAGTGGATGCAGAATGCTAAGTGCAGACGTCAATATTTTGTATTCATTAATCAATTGCAAGATGGCTGACCCGCTCCATGCCAGCCGGGAGCGTGAGCGGACCTCGACCGACGTTGCGTCTATGCCGGTAACGCCTGTCGGTCAGGAGACCGGCCGGCGACCACTCACAGGAGCCAGACCATGGCGCTGACCCGTTGGATCCTGCCCGTGCTGCTGCTGTCGCCCGGTGTGGTGGCGGCGCAGTCCGAGGCCGCTCTCAAGAACTACTTCGAAGGCCGCTCGGTCACCCTCAAGCTGGCGATGCCTGGGACCGAGGCGGGAGTCGATCTCTATCCGGCCGATCCCAAGCCGCTGGACTACCCCCGCTACGCCGACCGGCTCAAGCAGAACGGCACCGCGATCCGTTCGGGCCAGCAGGCGATGGTGACGAAGGTCCGGGTCAAAGGCACTCACATCGAGTTCCAGCTCGACGGCGGCGGGTACGGCACGATGGGGGACGAGACCTCTCCCACCGTCGCCGTCCCGGTCGCCGATAAGACCAAGCGGGAGAAAAACCTCGAGGCGGAGCTCAAGCGGGAGACCGACCCCGAGCGGCGGCGGGACATCAAGGAGGAGCTCGACGAGCTGCGCGACGATCGGGAGCGGGAGGACGCCCGCAACCGGGCCGAAGTGGCGGATGCCCAGGAGCAGAAGAAGGAGAACATCCGCCAGCGGCGTCTCGAGGGTGGCTCCCGCTTCAATGTCCGCTTTCGCGATTCGCTGCCCGCCTCCATCCTCACGCCCGCCGGTCTCCAGGGTGCCCTGGCCGAGTACGTGACGTTCGAGCATGCCGAGGGGGAGCCCCTGCTCGCCGGCTTGCCGACCACCGCGGCGCAGCCGCCGGGGAGCGGCCTGCCGCGAAAGGGCATGACGACGGGGGAGATGGAGGCGTTGCTGGGGGCCGCCGTCGACAGCAGCGAGCGGAAGGAAGGCCGGCTCACCGTGATCAGCCGGAGCTATCGGAGCGGCGCCGGCCGGATCGCGGCGGAGTTCGTCGAGGGCGTCCTGATCCGCTACTCGATCACCTCGGAGTAGCCGGAAGGGGAACCGAGACCGCCGCGAAGCCCGGTCCGGCGCTTTCGCGATAGCGCAGATCGACGAGGTGGACCACGGCGCCGCCGGCGCGAGGCTCGACCTCCACCATCGGAAAGCGAGCCCAGCCCAGAAAGCGGCATCCCGGGACCGTGCCTGCTGCCGCGACAAGCGCCGGGTCGTCGGCGTTCGGCGCGGGGAAGCGCCGGACCGACGTCCGGTCGATGTGCGGTCGCCTGAGCCAGTGGAACGTCGCGGTGCGATAGCCGTCCGCCTGTCGGGCGACGACCCGGCGGGTGAACGGGTCGGCCGGCACCGGCGCGACGAGCAGCTGCTGCACCACGCCCCCGCCCATC
>DATCWW010000299.1:0-2349 GCA_036566145.1 Gemmatimonadales bacterium | reverse complement strand
GATGGGCGTTAATCGCCCTGGGGCAGGCCATGGCAGCCGACCGCCCGTCTGGCGATTGGCCATTGGCCGTGGAGAAACGACGGGGACCCCGGCGGCCTCCGGAGACAACCTTGGGGCCCCGCGGCGGCCGGGGCGGCATCGCAATCCCCGGCGCCGTCTCATTCGTGCGCCGCCGGGGAAAGCAGAACGGGCCTCCATGGTGGAGGCCCGTTGGATCCCCGCCGTCAGTTGCTCGCCGCCCCAGTTGGGGAGACCGGTGCGGTGCGAAAGCACCATCCGGGCGGTGATCCGCCGGGCGCGCTCGTCGCGGGATGCGGGGGTACTCCAGGATCTCGGCGAGCGGCCGATCGAGGTCGACCTCGCCGCGGTCGGCGAGACGGAGCACGAGGTAGGCGAATACCGGCTTGCTGAGCGACGCCGCCTCGAACACGGTCGCGGTGTCTGCCGGCGTTCGCGCGCTGTCGCCCCGGGTGCCGAACGCTCGGGCCCAGACCACGCGGCCGTCTCGCACCACCGCCATCGAGAGGCCGGGCACGCCGCTGGTCCGAAGGAACCGGGGGATTTCGTGGGCCAGGGTCGCCGTGTCCGGTGGTCGATCGGCGTGGGGATGGGCCGCCCCGGGCCGGCGGCAGGCAGTCAGGGCGAGGAGGCCGACCAACAGGACGCTGGAGCGCATGATGCCTATAGCGGGTGGCGAACGGCAATCAGGGTGCCGGACCCACGCGGCACCCTGAGAACGACACGCGCGAAAACCGGCTCAGAACGGCAGGTCGTCGTCCTCGCCGTCGAGCGCCTCGGGGAAGTCCTCGAACGACTGGTCCTTGCCCTTGGGCGCAGCGGCGGCCCCGGCCGCGACCTTGGACGGCGCGGAGAAGGACTCCGCGCCATCGCCCCGGCCGCTCAGGAGGATGAGCTCGCGGGCGGTGATCTCGGTGGTGTAGCGGGTCTGGCCCTCGCGATCCTGCCAGGACCGGTACTCGATGCTCCCCTCGACGTACACCTTATCGCCCTTCTTGCAGTACTTCTCGGCGATGTCGGCGAGCCCGGAGCCCTTGTTGTTCCAGAGGATGACCCGGTGCCATTCGGTCTTTTCCTGCTTCTCGCCCGACTGGTTTTTCCACTGGCGGCTGGTGGCCAGCGAGAGGGTGGCCACGCGGGAGCCGTTGGAGGTGCTGCGGACCTCCGGATCCGCTCCGAGGTTCCCGATCAGGATGACTTTGTTGAGACTCCGGCTCACGTGCACCTCCAGGGTTCGTGCATGGGGGCCCACCAGATGTAGGGACCCGGGTAAAATGTAGGCCCTCCGCCGACCTTCCTCAATCACAGCCCCGCCACGATGAGCGCCGCTACGCAGGCTGGCTCAGCTCCAGTCGGAGCACCACCGCGTCCTCCTTGGGATTGCGGTAGTAGGCCGAGCGCTGTCCCACCGGGCGGAACCCGTGGCGGGCGTAGAGCGCGCGGGCCGAGGTGTTCGACTCGCGCACCTCCAGGAACACCTCGTCCACCCGGCTCTGCCGGAACGCGGCGAGACCCGCCTCCAGCAGCGCCTCGCCCACCCCGCGCCGCCGGAACTCCGGGGCGACCGCGAGGTTGAGCACCTCGCCAGTCCCGCCGGTCTCGCGGCCGACGAAATACCCGCTCACCCCCCGGGACGCCTCCGCCACCAGCACGAAGTTCCAGGAAGAGGCGAGCGCCTCGCGGAAGCTGGCCTCACTCCACGGATCGCCGAAGCAGCGGCGCTCGATGGCGACGAGCGCCGACGCGTCAGCGAGCGCCGCCGGCCGGATCCGGTAGTGGCCGTCCATGCGCCGTCTCCCATCGTGCCTGGGCCTCTGCGGGCCGACCGTAGTCGGGCTCCCACGAGCTGACTTCGGTCAGTCGGCGCGCTCCGCCGGTGCGGCCCACCAGATCCAACAGCGATCGGGCTCGCGCGGCGCCGTCCGGCGACCGCACCAGCCGCCGCCCCGCCCAACCCTCGATCGCGGTCGCCACAGGGTCGGGAAGGTCACCCACCAGCAGCGCCGGCGCCGGAAGCAGACCCGCGAGATCCTCCGGCCGCCGCACCGCGGGCGCGAGCTCGACCCCCACGCGGCCCGGTTCGAAGCGGAACGCGCCGGCGTACACCTCTCCCCGGAGGGCGTCGGTCACCGCGAGCACCAGCGCGCCATCGTCGGTTGCCACCCCCGCGGCCCGCACCATGAGTGACGGCGCCACCCAGAGGGGAAGCCCCCGTGCCCGCACCAGCGCCTTGGCCACTGCTGCGCCGACCCGGAGCCCGGTGAAGCTGCCCGGGCCGTCGCTCAGCGCCAGCGCCTCGACCCCATCCAGGCCGATGCCCCGCCGAGCCAG
>DATCWW010000037.1:0-4134 GCA_036566145.1 Gemmatimonadales bacterium | reverse complement strand
GGCTGCTCCGGGCGCTCGAGCGGGTCGCCGAGGCGCGCGAGGCGGCGGCGGGCAACGTGAACCCGCAGCTCCTGCTCGCGGTGCTCGGCGCCGAGCTGGCGGAGGTGCTGTGAAGTTGAGCCACGTGGACGCCGAAGGCCGGGCGCGGATGGTGGACGTGGGCGACAAACCGCAGAGCGACCGCACGGCGGTCGCCACCGGCGCGGTCCGGATGTCCCGCGAGGCGTACGATCTCGTGGCCGGGCAGGCGATCGCCAAGGGCGACGTCCTGGCGGTCGCGGAAGTGGCGGGTGTGATGGCGGCCAAGCGGACCGGCGAGCTGATCCCGCTCTGTCACCCGCTGGGGCTGGACCACGTGCAGGTCGATGTGGCGCTTGACCCCGAGCTCCCCGGGGTGCGGGTGACGGCCACCACTCGGGTGACCGGGCGCACGGGAGTGGAGATGGAGGCGCTCACAGCAGTGGCGGTGGCATGTCTCACAGTTTACGACATGGCGAAAGCCGTGGATCGGGGGATGGTCATCGAAGACGTCCGACTGGTGAGCAAGAGCAAGCAGCCTGCTCACGACTCATAGACAGGAGGAAGCCCGTGGTACGACCGACCGACACGTACGGCGAACGGCCGAGTGGGACCCTGCAGCGCCTGCTGGTGAAGGGCGCGCTGCTGGGCATCACCACCGGCGTCATCGGCGCGCTGGCCGGCTGGACTCGGCAAGTGGATGCCGTGGATCATGTGGCCGCGCCGGATGCCCGACTGGTCGCCCGCGAGATGGGCAGTCTGTCCGACCAGCTGGAATCGGCCCGGGGCGAGATGACCCTGGTCAAGGTGCAGCTCGAGCGCGCCAACGCTGTCATGGCGAACTCGGCCAAGTATCAGATTCCGGCCGATCTCGCGGCCGATATCTACGATATCGCGCTGAGCGAGGGGGTCGACCCGGCGCTGGGCTTTCAGCTGGTGAAGATCGAGAGCAGCTTCCGGGCGAACGCCCGGAGCTCGATGGATGCGCTGGGCTACACCCAGCTCCAGCTCGCCACCGCGCGCTTCTACGACGCCGGCGTGCGCGAGAACGACCTGTACGACCGGGAGACCAACCTGCGGATCGGGTTCCGGTTCCTGAACGACCTGCTGCACCAGTTCAAGGGCAACACCGCCCTCGCGCTGGTGGCCTACAACCGCGGGCCCGCCAAGGTGGCGGACATCCTCGCCGAGGGCGGCGACCCGGCCAACGGCTATGCCCAGGCGGTGATGGAAGGGTACGTGGCACCGGGGACGAGGTAGGCGGACAGGCGCACAGACGCACAGACGCACAGACGCACAGACGCACAGACGCACAGACGCACAACGGAAAGAGGCTTGCCGAGCATCGTCGGCAAGCCTCTTTCTTTCCGTGCGCCCGTGCGCCCGTGCGCCTGTGCGCCCGTCCGCCTGTGCGCCCGTCCGCCTACCCCGGTATCCTGAGCGCCGCTCCCGCCCGCAACGTTTCCCGCTCGGACATCCCGTTCGCCTGACGCAGCGCCTCCACGCTCACGCCGTAGCGCCGGGCCAGGCCGGTGAGGGTCTCGCCGCGCTTCACGGTGTGCGTCCTGGCAGCAGCCGAGGTCGAGGCGGTCGTGGTAGCCGTGCGGTGATCGGAGGACTCGTCCGGCGGCGCGGCCACCCGGAGCCGCTGGCCCGCGCGGATGGCCCCGTTCGCGCCCAGGCTGTTCCAGCGGACCAGATCGCGGACCGTGACGCCGTAGTCGTCGGCGATGGCGGTGAGCGTCTCGCCGCTGCGGACCCGGTGCCGTCCCGAGCGGCTGGTGCCCGCGGGCTTCGGCGGGTCGGCCATCTGCCGCGCCACCGAGCTGGAGATGGCGCCCCCGGTAGGCACGATCAGCCGCTGGCCCACCCGCAGGCGATTGGCGCGAACCTTCGGGTTCGCATCCTGGAGGAGCCGACTGCTCACGCGATAGCGTCGCGCGATGCCGCCCATCGTCTCGCCCTTGGCGACGAAGTGCTCGACGAAGGTGACGCGGCGGTTGGGCGGCAGCTCGGCGTATGCCGCCACCGTGGTCTCGCCCCGCCCCGCGGGCACCCGTACCACCGACGCGACGCCCGGCGGGGTCGCCAGCCGCAGATACTGGGGATTCAGCTCCCGGATCGCGGCGACCGTGGTATCGGCCAGGCGGGCGACCACGTCGAGGCCGGTCATCGTGGGCACGATGATCGAGTCGTACGTCGGCGGCTCCGCCGCGGTGACGGTGAAGCCGTAGCGCGCCGGCTCCTTGGCGATGAGCGCGGCGGCGATGAGCTTGGGGACGTAGTCCTTGGTCTCGCGCCGCAGCAGCTTGGTGTCGTAGAGCCGGAAGAACATGGCGTCGGCGCTGGCGGAATCGGCGTCGTCGTCGTCCGGCAGACGGCGGAGCCCGCGCGACACCCTCCCCGACCCCGCGTTGTAGGCCGCCGCCGCGAGATACAGCGAGTTGAACCGCCGATTCAAATCCCGAAGGTGTCGAGCGGCGGCATCGGTGGCGCGGTAGGGATCGCGCCGCTCGTCCACCCAGGAATCCACCCGCATCCCGTACAGCTTGGCCGTACCCTTCATGAACTGCCACATCCCGACGGCGCGCGCGCGGCTGGTGGCGGTATTGGAGAACCCGCTCTCGATCAGGGCGAGGTAGACCAGGTCGCCCGGGAGGCCCTCGCGCTGCAGCCGCTCGCGGATCATCGGCTCGTACCGCGGCATCCGGTTGAGCCAGATCCCCATCCGCTCGCGGCCCTTGCCCTGAAAGAAGTCCAGGTACCAGCGGACCCGGTTGTGCGAGTTGTAGGTGGCGACGTCGATGTCCCAGGTAACCGCGCCGGCGAGGGCCTTGGTGTCGTCGCCCTCGATGTCGGCCTCGCCCGGGCCGGTGGGCGAGGCGTCGGCCAGCTCCTCCAGCACCGCCTCATCCGCCGCGGAATCCGCCGCCAGACGGAGCTCGGCCGCGAGCTCTTCCGGCGGGATGATCGAATCGAGCTCGGGCGCGGGCGGGAGCAGGTGCTCGGCCGTGGCGGTGTCGGTCTTGGGGGTGGACTTGGGCTTCTTGGACGACGGTGCGGATGCGGTAGCGGAGCCCGACTCAGGCGCCGGCGTGGAGTCCGGGGCCTTGTGCCCGCCGCAGGCGACGAGCGAGAGAAGGAGGATCAGCGGGGCGTATCGGGGCATGCACGCCGATGGGTTCGGGTAGTGTTCGGGGCGCAATCCGCCGGGACCCCGCGCGTTCTGAGGCAGTCCGCCGGCCGATCCGTCCCACTTATCGCATGAAGAAACGATTGCCGAGGATACGATTGGTGGCATTCAGCACGGCCAATGCCGCCCCGCGCGCGGCGTCGGTTTCGGTGAGGTACGAGCCCACCACACGGTGGCCGCTGCCCTCGCCCTGCGCCGCCAGGGACACGATCACCACGGTGGCGTCGAACGCCCGCACCGCCTTGACGCCGAGGAGCTCGAATCCCATACCGCCCTGCACCGCCTGGCTGAGCGCCTTGACGCAGGCCTCGGCGGCGCAGCGCAGCTCGCCGGCCTGGGACGCCAACCCTTCGCTCTCGCCGGAGAACGCCTCGGAGTCCCGCCAGGTGAGTGCGACCCGCGCCCGGCAGCGCCCGTTCGGCAGGCGGTCGAGAACGAACTCCGCGAAGCGCAACCGCTCGCTGAGTGGGTTCGATGACATGGACGTCACTAAGGGGCAAGCCCTATGCCAGGTGCTCGGCGAGAAACGCGGCGAGCGTGTCGGACGACAGGCGGTCGGCCTGGGCGAAGAGGGCGGCCTTGGAGGCGGAGGAGAGCGGGTACGTCACCCATAAGGTGCGCTGCTCGGGATCGACGCTCCGAAACGAGAAGACGAGGTTCCATTCAGCCGAATTGGCTCGACGCTCCGCAGCGACGGTGACGTGCCACCGCCGCGCGTCATGCTCCACCACTCTCCACACCATCGAGGCTCCGTGGTGTCGTTCCGGGAAGTCGGCCAATAGTGGCCGCGGCCGGGGGTCAGGTCAAGAGGTCTTCGGCACGCGCGTCGGCGGCGGTCTCCACCGCGCGGAGCGTCGCCAGCTCGCGCCAGACGCGTCCCGCGCGTGCGAGCCGCGCGCGCGTCTCGGCGAGCACGCGTCCGC
>DATCWW010000294.1:0-8073 GCA_036566145.1 Gemmatimonadales bacterium | reverse complement strand
CTCCCGGTCGGCGTGCCCGACCCGCTGCTCACCTGAACGGTGAAGTCCACCGACTGCCCGACGACCGAGCTGGTCGGCGCCCCCGAGACCTGCGTAGTGGTATTGATCGCCGCGACCGACGCGTTGAAGGTCACCGGGCTTCCGGTCAGCCCAGTCGCGCTGGCCGTGACGGTGTTCGTGCCCGATCCCGGGCCCAGCGTCCAGCTCGTCAGCGTGGCCACGCCGTCGGCCCCGGTGATCACGGGCGTCGTCGGCGCGATGGTTCCACCGCCGGCGGTCACCGCGAAGGTGACGGAGGTGCCGGCCACCGGATTATCGAACTGGTCTTCGACCAGCACCGACGGAGGCTCGGTCACGGCAGCCCCGGCGCTTCCGTTCTGACTCACGTCCGAGTTGGCCGTGATCTTGGCAGCCGGACCGGCGACCACATTCACAATAGCGGTAATCGCGGACGATGCCGGGAGCGCGGGATTCCGGAACCGCACGGTGCGCTGCCCGACCGTGCCGCCGATCGACAGATCGGTGAACTCCGCCTGCCCGTTGTCGTCGGTGGCCACCGTTTTGGTGCCGCTGAGCGTGCCGCCGCCTGCTGAAATGCTCGCCACGATGTTCACATCCGGAATCGCCAGGGGATTCCCGCCCGCGTCCTCCAGCTGAACCACCGGGTGCTGCACCCAGATCACCCCGGCCGGCGCAGTCGTCGGTGGCGCCGTCAGGAAGACAATCTTGCCGACATCGCCGGCACCCAAGGTGACCGGATCGGATGTGACCGGCACCAAGAGCCCGGAGCTGAAGGTGACGGCGTAGCTCAGCCCGGCGGAGCCCACGATCGCCAGCGAGCTGAACGTGGCCTTGCCGCTCCCGTCGGTGGAGGCGGTGCCGCCGGTGACCGATCCGCCGGTCACTCCGGCCGTGATGGCCCGGCCGGACTGGGCGACATTGTTCCCGAAAGCATCCTGCAGCTGGATCACAGGCTGGATGTCGAGCGGAACCCCCGACTGACCGCTCGACGACGGCTGGGTGACGATGGCAAGCTTGGCCGCCGGTCCCACGGTGGCGGTCGAGGTGAAGGTGATCGGCGAGCCGTCCAGGCCCTCGACCTCCGCGGTGGTGGTGTAGGTCCCCGGCAGGAGACCCAGGGTGCGAGTCACCTCGGCGATGCCCGCGGCGTCGGTGCCGGTGCTCGTCGCCCCGACCGAGCCACCGGTGTTGGCGGTCCAGGTGACGGCAACGTTCTCCACCGGATTGCCGTTGGCGTCGGTGACCTTGACCCGAAGCGGCGCCGGCAACTGGGCCCCCACGCTGGCGGACTGATGGTCGCCGCTCACCGGCTCGATCTTGGTCGGAACATCGGCCGACGCGGTACCGGTGAACGCGACGGGATCGACGCCCGAGAACACCGCATCGATGGAATAGGTCCCGGTCGCCGCCGGCATGGTCCAGCGGGTGACTGCGAATCCCTGTGGCGTGGTCGTCGAGTTCACCGGGTCCACCGAGCCCTCGCCGCCGCCCACGACCCAGGTGACCGGGCGTCCGCCCACGCCGTTCCCGCCCTCGTCGACCAGTTGCACGACCAGCGAGTCGGCCAGCTGGAATCCGGCCGGCGCGCTCTGGCCATCACCGGAGATCTTGACCAGCCGGCTCGGGGTCGCCGGCACCGCGGTATGGATAAACGTCAGGGGAGAGCCCTGGAGCCCCGCGGCCGTCGCCTGGGCCGACTCAGCCCCGGAACTTCCGCCCAGCACCCGCTCGGCCGCCGCCAGGCCATCTGCCCCGGTGACCACGACCTCGGGCGAGATGGAGCCCCCGCCGCTCGCACTCCAGTGAACCTCGATGCCGGCGACGGGGTTGCCTCCGGCGTCGATCACCCGGGCCACGAGCGAGTCGGGCAGCGCCGAGCTCACCGCGCCGGTCTGCTCGTTGCCGCTGGCGATCTGGATCTCCGTCGCCGCTCCCGACACGGCGTGCGCGGTGAGCGCGACGTCGAGCCCGTCGGGCGCGGCGCCACCTTCCGCGCGGGCGGTGAGCGCCTGCGGTCCGGCCGCCGGACCCAGCGTCCACGCGGTGGAGGCTTTCCCCTGATTGTCGGTGGTGACGGAGGCGGGAGTGACGCTCCCCGAGCCCGAGCCCGGGGCGAATGCCACACTCTGGTTGGCAACCGGGCGGCCGCTCCGATCGGTCACCCGAACGACGACCGGTAGCGCCAGGGTTCCACCCGCGGGGCCGGTCTGATCGTCCCCGCTGAACGCCTTGATCTCGGTGGGAACACCCTCGTCGGGCAGGCCGACGCCATCGCCGCAGCCGAGGTGGAACAGGGCTGTCACGGCGATCGCGACGAAGGCAGCACACCGACGACGAAAGTGGGTCACGCTGGAACCGGTTGAGGACAGGCCAGGTGAAAGCAGATTGCGTGCCCGGGTTGGCTCGGGGCTACCCGGCACAAGTAACTGTAGCCAAAGATTTTACAAACGGCTGCAGCCGGCGATGTGGCGACACCACCACAGTCGCACGCGTCAGAAGAGCACGACGGCCGTAAAGGTAACGGGCGACCCGGTTATGCCGGGCATCGCGGCGGTCACTTTCTGAACCCCGACCTGGTCGCCCAATTCCCAGGACACCGCCGTGGTTCCGTCGGCGCCGGTCTCGGACTCGTGCAAACTGAGCTCGCCGTCTCCGGCAGTGACCACCCAGGTCACAGCGGCGCCCGAGACCGGATTGCCGAAGCGGTCGGCGACGCGCACGACCAGCGGCTCGGACAGCTCGGCGCCGCGGCGCCCGGCCCGGCTCAGCGGGCTGGCCCCACGCAGGGTGTCGGGCGCCGCGGCAACGGCCTCGGCGCTGAAAGTCAACGGCGCGGGGACTTCTCCGTCCGCGACCAGGTGCGCCTCGACCCGTTGCTGGCCCGTCTGGGGGCCCAGCACCCAGATGCTGGAGGCTTCACCGTTCGAGTTGGTGAGCGCTGTATCGGGCTCGAGCCGGTCGGCCGAGCCCTCACCGATGGGAAGAAACGCCACCCGCCGTCCGGGCACGCTCCCGCCACCTGAGGAGACCACTCGTACGACGAGCGGGGTGGGAAGAGGAGCGCCGACCGTGCCTTTCTGCCCGTCGCCGTGCACCTGCGACAGGCCCAGGCCGCTCCCGGAGTTGCTCGGAAGGGTCAGGTCGTTGTTGCAACCCGCCAGAACCAACACAAGGACCGACGACGCGGTCCGGAAGGTCGAATTACAGATCATGGTGCTGCACCATCGGCTGACGCGGAGGATAATGCCGTCAGCGCCCGCTCTGGAAGAGGATGCCCATGCCGAAGGTCACGAGCCGCTCCCGGTAAGGGTCGACGCCGCGGCCGCTGTAGTCATGCTGGACCAGGTCCACCGTGGGGTTGAGGAACCAGCGGCGGCCCACGCGCATCTCCAGCCCGGCGCCCAGCAGCCCGGCGAACCCGGTGTCACCTACGTGATATCCATCGGGAAAGTCCACCGCGTTCACACCCAGGCCGGCCCCGCCCTTGAGATAGAGCCCACTGGCGCCGAACGGATAGATCTGGCCGATGAAGAGCGCGCTGGTGAGCGACTCGACCGCGTCGCCGTTCTGGTTGATCCAGCCCAGCATCTCGCCACCGAGCCGGACATGCTGATTCATCGTGCCGCCGAGCCGGAGCGAAAAGGTGGGACGATAGAGCTGTTCGCTGTACCCCAGGCCGTCCCGCAGGTCGTACGACTCGCCCCCGGCGCCGAGTCCGACGGCACCCCAGAACCCCGATCGCCCCGGTGCGCCCTGGCCGGCGGCCACGCCGGACGCAAGCACCACGAGTGCCGCCACCAGCGGGACAACGCGTCGAATGGTGCCCATGGCGATTCCTCGGTCGTGTATGTTCCGGACGGACTGCGGACCGGCCCGCCCAGCCTACGGCAAACCTCGGACCTCCGCGGCGTCGATACCGATGTGATTGCCTTTCAGGCACTTACCGAAATGGATCGTTTCGATCCGCCGCGCCGACCGTCCTTCTTTGCAGACACTCATGACCTCCTCCCGCTCACGTTGGGTCGGCGTTGCGGTGCTCCTCCTGGTGTCGGGGGTCTGCGCCCGACTGGGCGTGTGGCAGGTTTCGCGGTTGCACCAGCGTCGGGCCGTCAATGCCGCGATCCTCAGGGCCCGGACCGAGCCGCCGATCTCGCTGGACGCGCCCGGTTCACGGGATTCGGCGAGCCTGGCCTACCGCCGGGTGACCGCCACCGGGCGGTATGACCGAGGTCGTGAGCTGGTGCTCAGGGGGCAGGCGTACCTGGGGACGCCCGGCGTCTACGTAGTGACGCCGCTGCGGCTGCAGGAAAGCGATACCGCGCTGCTGGTGCTCCGGGGCTTCGTGCCCGCCGCGGATGCAGTCAGGGCGGACCTCCGGGCGCTGGACGAACCGGGCGAGCTCAGCGTGACGGGTCTGGCGGAGCCGATCGGCAGCGGAGGGGGGCAACCCCTTGTGGTCGAGGGTAGCTCCACCTGGGCCCGGCTGGATCTTCCGGCGCTCCGGGGCACCCTGCCCTACCCGATTCTCCCCGTCGCGCTTCTGCAGACACCGGACAGCGCCCTGCCGCGCTATCCCCGGCGCCTCGACGCACCCGAGGTGGACGACGGGCCGCACCTCAGCTACGCGGTGCAGTGGTTCCTCTTCTCGGTCATGGGGATCGCCTTCGGCCTCGTGGTCGTGGCGCGAGGCGGTGGAGCGGGGCGGGCGCCCTAAGGGCGGTCGAGCTGCTCGATGGTGCGGGTGGAGGGCTCCCGCTCGCGGCGGAGTCGCGTGGCGGTCGCCTCGGCCTGCCGGAGCACGCGAAGCAGGTTCCGTCCGGCCAGCTTGCGGAGATCGTCGTCGCTCCAGCCTCGGCGGATCAGCTCGGCGAACAGGTAGGGAAACCGGCTGACGTCCTCGAGACCCACCGGCGGATGGTCGAATCCGTCGAAGTCGCTTCCGATCCCCACGTGATCCGGCCCGGCGACCTCCCGAACGTGATCCAGATGGTCGGCCACCTGCGCCAGCGTCGCCCGGGGACGCGGATTGGCCTGCTCCCATTCGCGCATGTGGGACGCGGTGTCGGCGCTCGCCGCCTGCGCCAGGGCGAGCTCGTGATTGTACCGGGCCTCCCAGTCGGCCACGGCCTGGGACACGAAGGCGCCGACGAAGGTCACCATGACGACGCCGCCGTTCTTCTCGAGCCGGGTCAGGATCGAGTCGGGCACGTTCCGCACGTGCTCGGTGAGCGCCCGCGCCGAGCTGTGGGAGAAGATGACGGGCGCCTCGGTCACGTCCAGGGCGTCGCTCATGGTGCCGGGGGAAACGTGGGACAGGTCCACCAGCATTCCCAGCCGGTTCATCTCCCGGACGACTTCCCGCCCGAATTCGGTGAGGCCGCCGTGGCGGGCGGAGTCGGCTGCGGCGTCGGCCCAGTCGAGGGTGACGTTGTGGGTGAGGGTGAGATAGCGAGCGCCGAGGTCGTAGTAGACGCGGAGTGTGCCGAGGGAATTCTCCAGCACGTGTCCGCCCTCCATGCCCAGCAGAGACGCCACACGGCCCCGCTTGAACTCGCGCTCGATGTCGTCGGCCGAGAGGGCGAGGGCGAGCCGGTCCGGATACCGGGCGATCATTCGGCGCGCCAGGTCGAACTCCTCGAGCTGGATTCGGGCGTAGCCGCTGTCCCGCATCTCGCCGGGGACGTAAATCGACCAGAACTGGGCGGCGACCTGCCCGGCCCGGAGCCGGGCCAGATCGGTTTGCCCCGGGGCCGTGGTGCGAAGGTCGTAGGCCGCGACGTCGCGCGGTGCCGTGGGCGACGCCCGGATCTCCCAGACGAGGTCGTTGTGGCCGTCGATCAGCGGCGTGGACGCGAGCAGCCGCCGGGCCCGGGCCAGGGCGGGATCGTCCTGGGCGCTCAGGGCGGCGGGCTCACCCGCGCCGGCGAGCATCACGAGCAGCGCGAGGGCGAGTCCACGGCGCTCACCGCTCACGAGGGCGGATGGATGTGCACCAGCTCGGGACGAAGCACGAACTCGGGGCAGATGGTGCGGTCGAACTCGTAGGGCCCGCCGGTCTCGGCATCGATCCAGGGGAAGCCACGACAGACCGCCGGGTAGTAGGGGCGCGCGTGAATGGTGCAGACGTTGTCCCGGAGAAACACGCATCGGCCGCCGCGCACCCGGGTCCGCCATTCACCCCAGCGGGTACGATAGACCATGCCTGTCCCGTGCTCCCGCGTGATCTCGGCCGCCTCGGCGTCGCTGAGCGTGACACCGTAGGCGCAGCAGGCAGACCGGTGAGGGCAGGGATAACAGGGCAGCGCGGGCAACTCGGGCATGCGACAACATAGCGACGCCGGCGAGACGAAGGCAGGGTCGCGCGGTTCACTCCGGCTCGATTCTGAGGCTCAGGATCTCGCCGGGCGCCAACGAGACCGGCACCGTTCGCCGATCGCGAGCGAGCGGGGCCGGTCCGAATTCACGCTCGTCGGCGGTCACCCGGCCGGCGGCACGCACGGGAGCGTCGAAGGCGATGACGCCGGCGGCGGGCTGGTCGCCTGGGTTGTAGCACCGGATGATGATGCCGCGGCCGTCGGACGATGGCTTGAGAGCGGAAAACACGAGGCCGTCGCCGTGGAGCTGGATGCCACCCTCGCTGGGCTCGAGCCCGAGCGACTGCCGGATCCACAGGGCGCGCGGCGGCAGAAAGAGATCTTCCCAGGCCCGAGCGAGGTCCGCCGGAGAGGGATTGGGTGACGCGAGCATCACGCCGAGCTGCAGCCGCTCGGGGCCGAGACACTGCGCCTCGGGCACCGGCGTGGGCCAGCCGGCGTGGCCTGTGCGGGTAGGAAGATCGTCGCGGGAAAGCTGCCCCACGGCGCGGAGCAGGGTCACGTGGACCGAGTCGGGCTCGGCCTCGTACTCGAAGAAGCCGGGCGCGAAGATGGCGATGCCGCCCTCGGGCCCATCGGTTGTCACGAAGCGGTGCGCCGGCGCGGTGGTTACCGGGGTTTCCCTGGCGTACTGCCGGGTGGGACGAGTGACGCTCCGCCGAGCCACACCGAAGGCCGCGCCGGCCGCCGTCGCCTCGACGTGCCCGGGAGTGGCGCAGCGCAGGCGGAGACGGTGATCGCGTGCCTGGTTGTTCAGCTCGAGCGTGCAGCGCAGCGCAGCGCTGCCCGCATGGAGGGTGAGTACCAGCCGCACCGTGACCCGACCGCCCAGGAGCCGCGCACGGGTCTCGATGGCGCCCACCAACGGCCCACTCGCCAGCATGGTCGGCGATTCCCAACGCGACGACGATTCCCGCCGCCCTCTTCCCCACGCGAAGGTGTAGGTATCGCCGGCGTCCGGCTCGGACTCGAGATGGAAGAGCGAGGCCAGCTCGACCTCGTTCGCCAGATCCCGGAGCCAGATCCGGCCGCGGGAGTCGACTCCGGCGGCGATCCGGCCATTGCCGATCCCGCCATCGAGCGGACGCACCGGACCGGGCGCTCCGGCATTAGCGGCCCGCCCCAGAGCGAACCCCCCCGTAAGTGGTGCGGCGATCGCCACGCGCACCACCTCGACCTCGTCCTGGTCCGGGTAATGTCTCGCGGAATCCAGCCGGTCCTGCGCCCGGCGGCGGCCGAGAATCTGGAACGGGGCGCCTCCGATGACGGCGGCGATGTCACGATCCGAGGGCGCGGCGCGCTCGCGAGGGGTTCTGGTTCCGGGAGGGCCTACCAGAACGTCACGGCGGAACCAGCCCAGATCCACGACGACGATGGCCCCCCTGGCTCTCGGCACGGGGTTCCAGAGGAGGAGCTCGGGGCGGACCTGGGCGGGCGCGTCCCGCGCAGCGTCGGGATCGTATCCGGCGAGCGAATGGAGAGCCTCGCGCTCGAGCGCGGCGGCGATGGACGCGGCGTCCTCGATCCGCGCCAGCACGCGCCGGGCGACGGGATCGGAGGTGCATCCTCCGATCGAGTCGTGGAACTGGGCGCGGAGCAGCGTGCGCCAGGCGGCATCGAGGACCGCCCGTCGGTCGTGCCCTCGGCGCCACCGGTCGAGCGCGGCCAGCGGCTCCGC
>DATCWW010000291.1:0-13004 GCA_036566145.1 Gemmatimonadales bacterium | reverse complement strand
GGGCCGCGGCCGCGCCGGCCCCGGCGGCAGCCGCGAGCAGCAGCGCGACCGTCGGTCGGATCACGGCGCCTTGCCGAGGCTGACGCCCCAGGGCAGCTCGCCGGCGGGTATGGTCTTGACCACCTGCATGTTTTCGGCGTCGAGCACGCTGACGTTGTTCGAGGGCCCGTTGGCGGCGTAGAGCTTCCGGCCGTCAGGCGTGAGCGCGATGCCCCAGGGCCGGGTTCCCACCTTCGTGCTGGCCACCACCGAGTCGGTCCCCAGATCCACCAGCGAGACGGTGCCTGCCCGCCCGTTGGCGACGTACAGCCGCCTGCCGTCCGGCGAGAGCGCCACGCCCATCGGCTTGGCGCCCTCCGGCATCTTCAGGGTCTTGAGCACCTTGTAGGCCTTGGCGTCGACGATGTCCACCGTTCCGCCGACCTCCGAGCTCACGTAGGCCCGGGTGCCATCCTGGTTGAAGACCAGGGAGCGGGGGCGCTTCCCGGTCTCGATCCTGGCCAGCACCTTGCCGCTCCCGGTGTCGAGCACGGTGACGTCGTGCGCGGTCTCACCGGTGACCCACACCTCGTGGCCGTCGGGGGCCAGCTTCACGCCTTCGGGCTCCTGCCCCACCTTCAGCGTCTTTTCCACCTTCCCGCTGGCAACGTCCACGAACGTGGCTTCGCCCGCGTCCTCGTTGGAAATGAAGAGCTTGGTGCCGTCCTGGCTGATGTCGAAGTTCTCCGGGTCGGACCCGCCCGGCAGCACGCGGGTCACTTTCCGGGCGCCGAGGTCGATCTCACCGATTCCATCCTTGCTCTTGTCGGCCCGAAGCTTCTCGCATTCCGCGTCGGGCATGGTCGGCGGGCAGCGGGGAGAGCCGCTCAGGGCGACGTAGAGCTTGGTGCCGTCCGGGCTCACGCGGGAGCCACGCGGGCGGGTGCCGACCGGGATCGTGCCGACCGCGCTGTCGAGCGCGACGTCGATGATCGTCACTTCCCCGGAGCCTTCGTTGGTGACGTACGCCATCAGGGCCGGCGAGGTTCCCGCAGCGGCTGGTGCGCTGTCGGTGGCGGTCTGGGTAGCGGGCGGCCGGTCGGCGCCCCCGCAAGCGAGCAGGGTGAGCAGGAGCAACGAGCTCCCGCATCGGGCGTCAGGGTGCATCGAAGGTTGCCTTGTCACGATTGCGGGCCTGGTCCAGGCCCTGGATCTGGGAAACGCCGACCGCGCCGGTAAAGATGGCACCGTCGATGTCCGACTTGGCCAGCTTGGCGCCGGTCAGGTCGGCCCGGGTGAAGTCGGTCTGCAGCAGGTCGGCGTTCTCGAGGTTGGCGCGCTGCAGGTTGGCGCCGGTGAGATCGGCGTGCGAAAAGTCGGCCTTGTAGAGGTTGGCGCCGCTCAGGTCAGCCCCCTTGAGGTCCGCGCCGACGAAGGTGGCGCGCATGACCCCCATGGATTGATTCCCGGGGTCCGCTCCTGCGTTGCTGTTCCGAAGGCTGGCCCCGGGGAGCTTGGCGCTCCGCAAGTAGCCGATGATCCGGGTGCCGGAGAGGTTCGCGCCGCTCAGGTCGGCCGCCTCGATGATGGTGGCAAACAGGCTCGCGCCGGCGAGGTTGGCCTGTTTGAGCGTCGCCCGCCGCAGGACCGTGCCGTCCATGTTGGCTTTGGTGAGATCGGCGCCGGAGAGATCGGCGTCGGTGAGGTCGCAGCTGAACAGGTTGGCCCCGGGAAGCTTGGCCCCGGTGAGGCGGGCGCCGGTCAGATTGGCCCGGCGGAAGTCGAGTCCGGCGAGGTCCATCCCGCTCAGGTCCACGCGGGCCAGGTCGGGACCGTCGCTGCCCCCCGACTCCAGGCGCTGCTTGAGCGCGGCCATGTCGAGGCGGACGGTGGGGCTGTCGACGGGGGTCGCGGACGGCACCACGGCGGTCGCCTCGGCAGGCGCGGCGTACGCTCCCCCAGGGAGCGCCAGGACTGCCAAGACGATGAGGCGGCAACGGCGATTCGAGCGGGCGCGCATTGGGTCTCCTGCCGAGTGATGGCCCGGACCGCGCCCGTCGCGGCCGAGGCCGATATCGGGAACATACGCCTGGCCGCCCCATCCGTCACCTCGTCGGTGGACATGCAAAGGCCCCCGGCACCGGCCGGGGGCCCTGGGAGCGGCGGGCGCGCTCAGCCTTCGCGTTTCACGGCTGGTCGGCCGGGCGCGACCTTGGCGTCGCTGCGGGCCTTCACGTAGGAGTAGATCTTCTCGATCGTCGGGATCTCCATGCCCAGCGCGCACCAGGCGGGCATCCCCTTTTCGGGTCGCCCGGCGCACACGGTCTGCATGAAGAGCTCCTTGGTATTGATCGGACCGTCGGGCTTGAGCGACATGATGAGGTGTGGCGCGATGGTGGTGCCCAGGACATCCTCGCCGTGGCAGCGGGCGCAGTTCAGGTTGAACTGCTTCCACCCATCGTACACTTCCTGGGAAACGGTGTCCCGAGGCGCCTGGTGGTAGGCGTCGCGGAGCTCCTGCGCCTCCGCCCTCCGGGCGACCGCGAGAACGCCGACGGCGATACCGGTCCCCAGGACCGCCCGGCGGAAAACGGCGAGAAGCGGCATGCGCATGCTGGGGGACGATCCTTTCAGGCATGAAGGGCGACAGACCGCCGGTCCCTCGGGGAAGGGGCCGGCGGAACGGGGCAGTTTCGTTCTACGGATCTGAACCTGTAATACCGCGCCCGGACGCTCTCCGCAACCAGCCTGGGCCCGGGAGATGGTCAGCTCGAGGCCTTGGCCTCGCCTTTCTCTGCGTCCCGAGCCTGCTCGATGGGCAGCATAGGGACGGCATACTCCTTCAGGATGGCCTGGACGTCCGGTTGCCGGCGGGCGAGCACCGCCTCGAGGCTGTCCCGGAACTCCTTGTCCTTTCGGCGGACGGCGATCCCGATGTTGTACTGGAAGGGAAACTCACTCAGCGAGTCCTGGGCCGGGAGCGCGGTCAGCACCAGCGGTACCGTCGTCTGCTTGGCGTAATATCCGGCCAGCGGGCCCCAGGCGATCGCCAGGTCCACGTCCTTCTTGGCCACCGCGTTGATGATGTCCTCGGGCCGGTTGTTCTCGTCGAAGAACGTGCTGTATCCGGTCAGGTTCCCGACCACGCCGTAGTGGCTCAGAGCCATGGCCGGGGGGGAGTTCTCGGCGTCGGAGGTGTAGATGTTGACGCCGATCTTGAGCTTCTTTAGCCGGGGATCGGCCAGGTTCTTGATGTCCTCGAGACCGCTCCCCTTCCGGGTCACGAAGACGTAGCCGGAGCGGAAGTAGGGCTTGGTCGTGCCGGCCATGTCCAGTCCCGCGGGGACCTCCATGGCGAGGTCGCAGTACATCCCGTTGAGGATCCGGAAGTAGCCGCGCCGGGTCGGGTACCAGACGTACTCCAGCTTGGCCTTGAGCTCCTGGCTGATGAGTGTCGCCAGCTTGTTTTCGTAGCCCTCGAGTTTGTCGTTGGAGGACGGCATGTTGTCGGGGTCGGCACAGACCCGGATTTTTTCGGGGTCGAGCGGCGCGGGCCGCTGGGCCCGGGCGGGGAGAACAATGCCGACGAGCCCGAGGCCCGCCAGGGTGGCGACGCGACGGAGCGTAAGACAGCGCTGCATGGACAACCCCTTCTGGAGAAAGGCAAAGCGCCGGAGCTGAACGGCGCCCCGGCGCTCTGCTCATTTCGTAATCTATCCCCCTCCAGACCGGAGGGGAGACCCTCCGGCCCGCAGGGAGTCCAGCTTACTTATTGGCCATGTTCTTGAGCCCGAAGACGGTCAGGACGCCGCCCTGGGTCGAGAAGCTGCCCGCGTCGCCGAAGGCGCCGAGCGCGCCGAGACCGGCGGTCGGGTCTTCCGCGCCGATGCCAGCGGCCACGCCGATGCCGGCCCAGCCGCCGATACCCGAGTACACGGCAACGTACTGGTTGCCATCGGGCCCGGTGTAGGTCATCGGGTTGCCGATGATGCCGGACGGGGTCTTGTACTGCCAGAGGACCTTACCGGACTTCTGGTCGACGCCCTTGAGCCAGCCTTCCATGGTGCCGTAGAAGACGAGCCCGCCGGCCGTGGTGAGCGCCCCGCCGTACGCCGCGAGGTTCTCCTTGATCTCCCACACCACGGAGCCCTTCATCGGATCCCAGGCGATGAACCGGCCACGGTGACCGCCGGGGCCCGGGAACATCCGCACGATCGCGCCGACATACGGCTGACCGGCGGTGTACTTCACCTCGACGCCCTCATAGTCCATGCAGATGTGGTTCGCCGGGACGTAGAAGAGGCCGGTGATCGGCGAGTACGCCGAGGGCTGCTGATCCTTGAAGCCGATGGCGGCCGGGCAGATGCCCTCGCCGTTCTTCTTCGAGGAGGTGCCGTACTTCGGATCCTTGACCGGAACGCCGGTCGACACGACGCCCTCGACCGGGGTGCCGGTGCCGCCGTTCTTGGCCCAGTTGATCGGTCCGTACGCGTTCCCGACGATGACCTTGCCGTTGGTCCGGTCGACGGTGTAGGCGATGCCGTTCCGGTCGAAGTGGGCGAGCAGCTTCTTGCCGCCGTTCTCGAACAGGACGTTCTCGTTCACGCCGTCGTAGTCCCACTCATCGTGCGGGGTCATCTGGTACGCCCACACGGCGTGGCCGTTGTCCGGGTGGCGCGCGAAGATGGTCATCGACCACTTGTTGTCGCCCGGCCGCTGATCGGGGTTCCAGGTACCCGGGTTGCCGACGCTGTAGTAGAAGAGGTCGAGCTCGGGGTCGTAGGAATACCAGCCCCAAGTAGTGCCGCCGCCCCGCTTCCACTCGTCGCCCTGCCAGGTGCTGACGCCGAGGTCCTTGCCCTTGTGCGACGGATAGTTGGCATTCGCGTCGCCGTCGATCAGGGTCTCGCTGTCCGGGCCGGTGCTGTAGGCGGTCCAGAGGTGGGCGCCGCTGTTGGCATCGACCGCCGTCACGCGGCCGCGGACGCCGAACTCACCGCCCGAGATCCCCATGATGACCATTTCCTTGCCCGACTTGGTCTTGATGTAGATCGGGGCGTTGGTCATGGTGGCGCCCTGCTTGTAGCCGTTGGCCTCGACGCCGGCGTTGGACTTATCCGGGTGCTTGGCCTTCCACAGCTCCTTGCCGGACTTCGCGTCGAGGGCGATCAGCTCACCCTGCAGCGCCTGGATGTAGATCTTCCCGCTCGGGCTGTACGCCGTCCCACGGTTCACCAGGTCGCAGCACGCGATGGGAATCGCGTCGGGCGACTGGTTGGGCACGTACTTCCAGATCTGCGGCGCGCCGGCCTTGGAGAGGTCGAGCGCGTACACGATGTTCGGGAAGGACGTGTTGACGTACATCACGTTGCCGACGACCAGCGGGTTGCCCTCGTGGCCCCGCAGCGTCCCGGTCGAGAAGGACCAGACCGGCCGCAGCTCCGCCACGTTCGAGGTCGTGATCTGCTTGAGCGGGCTGAACCGCTGCAGGCTGTAGTCACGGCCGGTCATCGTCCATTCGCCCTCTTTCCCGTCCAGGGTCCATGCCCCTGTACGAGCCGCCTGGGCGTTGGCGGACACAGCGAAGGCTACGCTCAGCCCCGCCGCGATACCGCCGGACAGCACCTTCTGGGTAAAGCGGTTCATAACTGACCTCAGGATGAAGGGTGGTTCTACTGCTCTACTGCATTCGGGTGCCACCTGCTGCGGACGCCGGTTCGGCGGTGCGACCACTGGGCTCGAGTGCCGCGGGCCGGGAGGCGCCGACTACGTGAAGCGTGAGGCGGCGGGCGGGGGCCCGCGTTCGGCGATTGCGGCGACGGTCCAACGGGAGTTACGCCGGTCCGCCGCCCGCCGGATGCACCGGGCCGCGCTCGCCGGGCGAGCTTGCGGTCGGGTGCGGGGGCGCCGCGCCTGGTGATGGAAATGGGAAACGTCGTCGGATGGAGTCGGCAAGCCAGCGGTCGGGCGTACGGTCGGCAGGGCGGTACGCCACCACCAGACGACATCCGTGCGGCGGGCTCGCGCGCGCACCGGCGCCGCGCGATCGCTCCACGGATCGGGAAAACGACAAGTCGTGGTGTCGGCCAGCGGGAATAGGGCCATCAAACCCCTCAGCGACGCCGCTGCACAGCAATGTGTATCTGTAAAGGACTGCTGCTGGGGAGGCGGTTCACACCCTGGTGATACCACCTGAGCCGCTATCGGATCCATCGGGTGCCTCGACGCGCTCATCATCTCGAGCGCCGAGCTCCCAATCGGAAACCGGCCAAGTCGCCGATTACGGGAGGCTTAGGTGGGCCAGTATACAGCCTGAAAAATGAACTGTCAATCAGGGTTGGGAGGGGGGTCCACCCCACCCCAGACGGGCCCCGGTCCGGGCGAAACCCCCCTCGAAAACCAGTCCTTGTCCCGCGAGCGCCGCGGCGACACGCTCGGCCAGCGCCCGACTGCGGTCGGCCCCCTCCACCAGCCCGTACACCGCCGGGCCCCAGGAGCTCTGACCGACGCCGGCCGCGCCCCAATCCGCCATCCTCGCGATCAGCTCGGGCCCCAGCCCGGGCGCGAAGATCCCGCCCTGTGACGCGGCGAACCACGCGCCGGTAAGTCGCTGAATCATGGTAAGCGCGGCCCCGAATCCGGCCAGGTCGCCCTCGACGAGCGACGGGAGCAGCTGCATGAGCACCAAATGGGCCACCCGCTCCGGATCGCGCTCCGGCGGGGCGGGAAGCCGCTCGAAGGCCGTAGATTCGGCCTCGCCGCTCAGTCCGGGCTCTCCCGGCGGCACCGCGACCACGCAGCGCCAGCTCTCGGGGACCTCGTAGCGTCCCAGGAGCGGAGCGACTGTCCCCTCCTGAGGACGGTGCCCGCCCTCCACTATGAACCCGCCGTAGGCGAAGCTCCAGGTGCCGATCGCCGACCGCCGGCCTCGGGAAACCGCCCGGGCCAGTCCGGGGGCATCCGTCGGGAGCCGGTACAGCTCGGCCAGCGCCCGGGCGACCGACAGGCCCAGCTGGGTCCCCGAGCCGAGACCGCTGTGGGGTGGGATGGCTCGATGAAGAGTGAGCCGCGCACCGCCGCTCAGCCTGTGGTGGGCCAGGAAACGGCGCGCGAACGCTTCTACCCGGTCGGCCTCGGGCCCGGCGGCGGATACCTCGGGCGCGGGACTCGCTTCGAGCAGCAGCGAAGGCGATGGGATGGCGGCGCCGAGGCCGCCGAACCGCCGACCGAGGCTGCCCCGGAGATCGAGCACCCCGAAGTGCAGTCGCGCGGCGGCCTCGACGAAGACGCTACTTGCCGGCGACATACTCCACGAGCATCGCCATGGCCTCCCGCTCGCGCGGACCGGCCGTCTTGTCGACGATTACCTGGAGCCTGGCGAAATCGGCCGCGATCTCGGCCTTGGGAATGAGATGGGTCCGGGTCGCCAGAATGGCCGCCTCCAGCACCGCGTGACGCGCGCGGTTGAACCCGATGAACTCCCGGCGGAAGCCCCGGTGGACCACCCGGGTCTCCATCCGGGAGCGGGGCGGCGTGTCGTCAATGGAGAGGACCTCGAGCTCCCGCCAGGAGCATGCCGCCTCCAGGACCACGCCTCGGACCACGTCGGCCGGAAAGGCGGGGAACTGTGGGCTCGAAATGGCGCCCTGGGCCAGGAGCATGACGTCATCGGTCAGGTTGACCACCGCTGCACGGCTGGCGATCACGTTCCTGAACGTGGTGGTCTCGAGGAAGGGCTTGAGCAGGATGCGGTCCTCACCCCATTCGACACCCATCGGGGCGAAGTTCGCCGCGCCCGCCGGATCGAGCGTGGTGACGATGCACTCGATGATCACCGGACCAGATCCACGGGCGGTGGGGCCGCGGCCAGCGAGGGGACCTCCGCGTGTCGGATGGCAGGGGCACCGTCGGCGCCCGCCGGAACGCCCGGCCGCAGCTCCGCCTGCGCTCCGTGCAGGAAGTGATCGATCAGGCGATAGCCGTGCTCTGTCAGCACGGACTCGGGGTGGAACTGCACCCCGTGAACCGGGTGGGTGGCATGGCGCACCGCCATGATCTCGCCGTCCTCCGACCTCGCCGTCACCTCCAGCTCCGGCGGCACCGATCCGGGTGAGATGACCAGGGAGTGGTAGCGCGTCGCGAGGAACGGCGACGGCAGGCCCGCGAAGAGCCCGGTCCCGTCGTGATGGATCCGGGAAGTCTTGCCGTGCATCGGCCGGCCGGCGCGCACGATTTCCCCGCCGTAGGCGGCCCCGATGCACTGATGGCCAAGGCAGACGCCCAGAATCGGAATCGTGGGTCCGGCGCGCCGGACCAGCTCGGTGGAGATGCCCGCCTCGACCGGGGAGCAGGGACCCGGGGAGATGATGATCCGCGTGGGCGAGAGGTCCAGCACCTGATCGACCGTCAGCGCGTCATGACGCCGGACGAGCGGAGTCTCGCCGAGCTCCTGGACGTAGCGCGCGAGGTTGTGGACGAACGAGTCGTAGTTGTCGATCAGGAGGATCATGAGGGGAAACTATCCTTGGTCCTCCAAGGCCGCGATCAACCCCCGCGCCTTGTCCAGCGTCTCCCGGTACTCCAGCTCGGGATCGGAATCCGCCACGATGCCGCCGCCGGCCTGGAAGTAGACATCGCGCCCGACCCGGACGAAGGTCCGGATCACGATGCTGGTGTCCATGGCCCCGGTCCGGCTCAGGTAGCCGACCGACCCGCAGTACACCCCCCGCCGGGTCGGCTCCAGCTCGGCGATGATCTCCATCGCCCGGACCTTGGGCGCGCCGGTGATGGAGCCGCCGGGGAAGGTCGCCCGGATCAAGTCCACGGCATCGGCGCCGGGTGCGAGCTCGCCGACGACGGTGGAGACCAGATGGTGGACCGTCGGGTGGTGCTCCAGGGCGAACAACTCCGGCACCCGCACGCTTCCAGGGCGGCAGACCCGGGAGAGGTCGTTTCGCAGGAGGTCCACGATCATCACGTTCTCGGCCCGGTCCTTCTCGCTCTCGGCCAGCGCCCGGCCCAGGGCGGCGTCATGCATCGGACCCAGGCCCCGGGGCCGGGTCCCCTTGATGGGCCTGGTCTCGACCGCTCCGCGCTCGTCGAGGCGGAGGAAGCGCTCGGGGGAGGCGCTCAGGACCGTGAGGTCGCCGCAGTCGAAGTAGGCGGCGAACGGGGCGGGATTCCGCCGGCGCAGTCGGCGGTAGAGATCGTACGGCGCTTCGCGGAGAGGCGCCTGGAGGCGCTGGGACAGGTTGGCCTGGAAGATGTCGCCGGCCACGATGTACTCGCGCACCCGGGCGACGGCATCGAGATAGCCGCGGTGGGTGAAGGTGGACCGGAGGCCGTCCGGGGCGGACTCCAGCGCGGTTACCGGATAGGACGGCGCCAGAGGACCGGTCGGGTCGGCCGTCGGTGCTGGTGCGACCCTTCCGCCTCGGGAGAGCCGCTCACGAACCAGAGCCGCCCGGGCCCGCGCCCGGCCCTCGCTCGGTGCCCCTCCAGTGCCGAGGCCGGTCGAGATCAGCCATGCCGCGCCCTCGCCGTGGTCCCAGGCGAGGACCCAATCGTAGAGGCCGAGCACCGTGTCGGGGACGGCCAGGTCGTCGTACCGCGTGGGCGGCACCCGCTCGAGCACGGCGCCATAGTCGTAGCCGATATAGCCGGCCGCACCTCCCTGAAAGGGAGGCAGCCCGGGGACCGCGGGCCCCGACCAGTCACGCAGGACCTCTCGGATCACACCTAACGCGTCACCCTGGACGCGGCGTCCCCGGCCGTTCTCGAGCACTTCGGTGACCTGTCCCTTGCTGCGGACGACCAGCACCGGATCGGCCGAGAGGAAGGAGTAGCGGCCCAGCTGATGGGGCTCGCCGGCGGCGAGGCCGGTGGCGCTGTCGAGGAAGATCGGATAGGGCAGATCGAGGAGCGCCGCCGCGAGCTCGGCGGGGTCGCCGGCGGGCTCCAGGCGCTCGACGAGCGGCGCGGAACGGGTCACCCGGTGCGGCCGCCCCGCCGCTTCCGCTGTGTCAGGGTCACGTGGTCGGATTTGACGTCGTCGGGCGGCGTCAGGTACCCCCAGGCCAGCGCGCCCTCCTGGCGGTAGGTCTTGCCCAGCGTAATGGCCAGCCGGGCCTTCATGAGCTCTCGTCCGAGATAGAACGCGTGGGTCGCCTCCTCCACGCCGAGCCGGCCGAAGATCTCTTGCGGGTCGGTTCCGCGCACGAAGATCTCGTGGTTGAAGACGGTGATGGTCGTCCGGTCGGTGAAGATCCGGAAGTTGGGATCGGTCACTGCCGCGTGGAGCCGGCGGAGCTCGGCCTCGTCGTACTCCAGGATCGCCGGGTCCTTGACCGTGACCAGCCGGTCGTCCACGCCCTTGGGGATGGTCCGGCGGCTCACGGCGTGATGCATGAGGCGCCGGGCGATGTCGATCTCCCGGACCGCGCCGCGGGCCCATGGAATCACTTCCGTGGTGAGCACCGCCTTGACGCCCAGCTCTTCACAGATGGCGAGCAGGACCGCGTGGACGCCCGTGGTGTCGGCGCTGGTGAGCTCGGTGATATTCCCGATCCCCATGAGCTGCGAGGCCTGAGGATAGCGGCGGCGGACCTCGGCATATCGCTCGAGGGAAGCCATGAACCCGAAGCCGATCGGCTCGATGACCGGGTCGATCAGATAGCCGACCCCCCAGCCCTCGAGCGCCGAGATGCTGGGCTCCAGGCTGTCGAGGCCCTCGCCGAGGTCGGGGATCACCACCACCCGGGCGGTCGTGCCGGCGAGCTCCCGGGCCACCGCCAGGTTGCTCCGATTGACGCTCAGCACCAGCTCGGCGCCGGCCTCGACGGCGGTGCGGATCTCGTCCGGGTCGAAGCTGTCGACGCTGACGCGCATGCCCGCCTCACGGAGCTCGCGCACCACCGAGCCCAGGTCGGGGTAGGCGAGTCCCGGTGTGCATCCGATGTCGATGAGGTCCGCGCCGCTGGCCCGGAAGTAGTCCGCGGCTGCGCGAACGGTCTCCCTGGTGAGGCGCGGGGAGTTGTTGATCTCGGCGAGGATCTCGACGGTGTACGCGCCGTACTCCGCGCGCACGGCCGCCTGACCGAAGTAGCGGGGAATCTCCCGGAGGTCTTTGGGTCCCTTCTCCACCGGCACCCCGACCCGCTCCTGGATCACGGCGGGATCGCCCTCGCACAGTCCCGGAATCAGGACGAGGTCGGTGCCCTCGGGGACTTCGAGGAACCGGGCGATCCAGCTCGTGGTCATCAACGCTGCCACCGTAATCTTGAGCACCGCCACCCGCGCCTCGAACGGCGGGTCCATCTCCCGCAGGACCTCGCGAAGCGCGGGCTCGGCGAGCTTGCCGGTGACGAAGAGGATCCGGCGCCGCTCCGGCTCTACCGTGGATCCCCCGACCGGACCCACTTGTTCGGGGTGCCCTCCAGCGCGCCGCCCTGGGGCCGCCAGAGCACCACCTCCTCGATCTTCCTCGCGAGCTCGAAATCCTTGTCGCTGATCCCGCCGGCGGCGTGGTTCTGCAGCTTCACGATGATCCGGCCCCAGGTGACCGTCAGGTCGGGGTGGTGGTACGCGGCCTCGGACAGGTAGGCCACGGCGTTGACCAGCATCAGCGTCGTCGGCCAGCCGTCGGTCTTGTACACCCGCCGGATCCAGCCGTCTTCGTAGTACCAGCCCGGCAGCTCCTTGAGCCGCTCGGTGATCTCCGCTTCGGAGTAGGTTTTTTCCTTCGTTGCCGGCATATGCGTCTCCTTGAGCGTGCCTTCGATCGTCCATCGCGTCCGGGTCACATCACCACGCCGCCGTTCACGGCGAGGGTCTGCCCGGTAAGAAATGCGGCGGCATCCGAAGCCAGGAACACCGCCGCCTGCGCTACGTCTTCTGGAACACCCCAGCGGGCCAGCGGGGTCCGGGCTACCACCTCGTCCCGCCAGGTCGAATCAGCCTCCTCGCCGAAGGCGGTCTCGATGAAGCCAGGGGCCAGGATGTTCACCCGGATGGCCGGTGCCACTTCGCGGGCGAGCGACCGGCTGAAGCTGGCGATCGCCCCTTTGGCGACCGAATAGAGGATCGGGTTCTCCCCCCTCATCCCCTGGACCACGTGATCCCACGACATGTTGAGGATTACCCCGCCGGAGCCGGCGCGCATGAGCCTGACCGCGGTCCATGAGGCCAACACGGTGCCGCGGACATCCACGGTGAGGAGCAGCTCGAGCTTTTCTGCTGGTGAAAGCGTGGCTCCGCGACCGGTCAGGATGTCCGCGCCCGCGTTGTTGATCCAGACGTCGGCCCGCCCGAAGCGCTCCTGCACCACCTCGGCCAGGCGCTCGATGTCCTCCGCGCGGCTGACGTCGACCTGAACGGGCACCCCGACGCGGCCCGCCTCGGTCACCCGGCGGACCGTCTCGTCGATCCCGGCCCGGTTGTGTCGGTAGCTCACCACCAGGTCGGCGCCCGCCTGGGCGAACGCCAAGGCGATGGCCTGCCCGATTCCGCTGGAGGCTCCGGTCACCACCGCGACCTTCCCCGCCAAACTCACGGCGCCTCCCGGATATCGCTAATCTGCGCTAGCTTCATAAATGCTAACATATCAGCGCGTTAGCTTCTCACAAGGGAGCCGCATGCGACTGCTGGTGAGCGTCCGGTCCGCCGCCGAGGCGGAGCTGGCCGCGAGCAACGGAGCGGACATCGTGGATGCCAAGGAGCCGGACGCCGGCCCGCTCGGCCCGGTATCGAGTTCCGTTCTCCGCGAGATCGAGCTGGCACTCCCACCCCAGGTGCCTCTCGGCGTCGCGCTGGGGGATGCCCGTGCGCCGGACGAGCTCGCGAGAATGCTCGATCGCCTCGCACCGCCTGCGCGCGCGGGCGGGACCTTCCTCAAGGTCGGATTCGCCGGCGTGTCCCGAGTGGAGGAGGTCTCAGCCGTCCTTCGCCGGGGTGTCGATCACGTCCGCGCGCTCGGCCCGTCGGTCGCGGTGATTGCCGCGTCGTACGCCGACTGCGATCGAGCGCGG
>DATCWW010000268.1:0-5238 GCA_036566145.1 Gemmatimonadales bacterium | reverse complement strand
CGGCTCGGGCCACAGGGCACCGAGCCGGGCGTCCCACTCGGGCGGATCGAGACGCCCCATCTCCCCCGTCGAGAAACTCCTCGCCGCGCAGACGCCGCCACCAGCGGCGGGTGCGGTGCTCCCCGGGCAGCAGGCGCCGGGCCGCGCTCAGGCGGGCACCGTCACAGCCGGAAGCAGCGCGTGCATGCGGTGCATGTAGGTGTGCTCCCCCAGGGCCCGCTGACGCGCGCCGGCAGCGACCTCCTCGGCCCAGGGGCGGTCCTGCAGCGCCTCCATGGTGAGGCCCTTGAGCTGCCCCGGCGTGCGCGCGACCAGGATCTCCGAGCCCTCCCGGAAGTGACGGTGGAGGTCGGGACGGTCCTCGACCACCTGGGGAACGCCGATGGCGGCGAGCTCGAAGAGCCGTCGGTTGCATCCGGGGTCCGGACCCTCGCCCGGCGCCTCGGAATGGATGTTCACGGCGACCGACGCGCCGGCATAGGCGCGGACGTAGTCCTCGTGGCCGAGCAGCTCGCCGCGGCAGTAGTCGCGGAGCTTGGTCTTGCGCCAGCCCGGTCCCCAGATCGCGAGGCCGAACTCCACCAGCTCCGAGAGCATGCGCTCGCGATGCGCGCTCGCGGTGCCGACGAAGACGACGTTGGCGCGGAACTGGTCGCGGGAGCGCATCGGCCGATGCACCGAGGGATCGCACCCCGCCGGCAGGTACGCGGCCGGCGTGCCGCCGCTCTCCAGGTCCTCGGCGACCTCGCTGCCGGCCACGAACACGACATCGTAGCCCGGGGCGAGCGCGCCGACGCCGGACCGGGAGCGGAGCTCGTCGCAGAACCAGTTGACCCAGATGGCCCCGCTCTCCCGACGGTAGGCGGCCACCGTAGCGGGGCCCAGCTGACCGCCGCCGAGGACGAGCACGATCGCAGGCGCGGTATGACTGAGGGCCCGCCCGAGCCGATCGTGCACGCCGATGCGGCGGATCCGGCTCAAGAGACCGCCGTCACCCATGAGGTTGAAGGCGGTGACCCGGAAGCCCAGTCGCTCGAGCGCGCGACGCCGGAGGGCGGCGTGCGCGTGCAGGGCATCGTCGAACGCGCCCACGAGCAGGACGCGGGCCCGCTCGAGATGATCCGGCACCGGCCGGTCGGCTCCGTTGCCACCGTGCACCACCTGCGTCACCAAACTCCTCCGCCGAATCGTCCCGTACGAGCGAACGTCGCTAAGGTAGTAACGCGCGTGGCGACGCGCCATCGTCCGCGAGGCTCTCGTCGTCCCGGAATTGCAGATCGTGCAGCCGGCGGTAGAGCCCGCCGGCGCGATACAGCGCCTCGTGGCTCCCGCGCTGCACCACGCGGCCGTCGTCGAGCACCACGATCTCGTCGGCGTCCCGCACCGTGGCGAGCCGGTGGGCGATCACCAGGACCGTCCGGTCCTGCATCAGGCGGTCGATCGCCTGCTGGACCAGGCGCTCGCTCTCGGTGTCGAGCGCGCTGGTCGCCTCGTCGAGGATCAGGATCGGCGGATCCCGCAGGAGCGCGCGGGCGATCGCGATCCGCTGCCGCTGCCCGCCCGAGAGACGGGTGCCGCGCTCGCCCAGGACGGTGTCGTACCCCTCCGGCAGCTGGCGGATGAAGCCGGCCGCGTTGGCCGCCTCCGCGGCCGCCTCGACCTGGGTCCTGGTCGCCCCCGGCGAGCCATAGGCGATGTTCACGTGGACCGTGTCGTTGAGCAGGACCGTGTCCTGACTCACGACGCCCATGAGTGAGCGGATGGAGCGCCGGGTCAGCCGGTCCAGCGGGACGCCGTCCAGCAGGATCCGGCCGGAGGTCGGGTCGTGAAAGCGCGGCAGGAGGTCGGCCAGGGTCGTCTTCCCCGCCCCGCTGGGCCCGACCAGCGCGACCACCCGGCCCCGGGGAATCGTGAAGGAGACGTCGCTCAGCACCAGGTCGCCCTTCCCGTAGCGGAAGGAGACCCGGTCGTACACGATCTCGCGCTGGAACCGGGCCTCGCCTTCGCCCGGACGGTCCACTTCGAGCGCCGGCTCGTCCAGCACCTGGAAGACCCGCTCGGCGCTCGCCAGCGCCACCGCGGTCACCGCGGGGTAGCCCGAGATCGTCTTGAGCGGCGAAGTGAGCCGGAGCGCCGCCATGAGGAACACGATGATCGTCTCGGGCGCGAGCGGCGCGTCCAGCCCCAGGAGCCCGGGACGGGTCGCGGCCCACATGATGAGGATCACCAGGAAGCCGGAGAAGACCTCGGTCAGCGGGCTGGTGAGCGAGCTGTACCGTTGGGTGCGGATCACCTGGCGCCGGTAGCGGCTCGCCTGGCGCTCGAACGCCGCGGCCTCGCGCGCTTCCTCGCCGTAGGAGCGGATCAGCCGGATGGCGGAGATCCGCTCGGTCACGGTCGCGGTGATCTCCCCGCGCTCCCGGGTCCGGGCCCGCGCGTGCCGGCGGAGCCGGCGAATCAGCCGCTGGAGCAGCAGCACCAGGAGCGGGACGAACGCGAGGGTGAAGAGCGTGAGGCGGAAGGAAATCTGACTCAGCACCCAGAGCGTCACCACCACCACGACCAGGTTCTGAAACAGGGACACCAGCGCGGCCGTGATGACGGTCTTGGTCTGATCCACCTCCGTGATCAGGGCGGAGATCAGCTGGCCCGCGCGGGTGCGCTGGAAGAAGGCGAGGTCGAGGGTCAGCAGGTGATCGAAGAGCCGGACCCGGAGATCGCGGACCAGGCCCTCCTGCGCCCGCACCGTGATCTGGGTCGAGGCGTAGGACAGGACATTCTTGACCAGCAGCCCCAGCGCCAGGACCACCACCAGCCGGGCCGCCGCCGCGCCGGGCGAGAGGCCGGCCACCAGTGGATCCACCACGCGGTCCACCCAGGCCTCGAGCTGGGTCGAGCCGGTCCGGAGCGCGCCGCTGGTGCCGAACAGGTGCTTGAGCAGGGGAATCAGGATGACCAGCACGAAGCCGTCGAGCACCGAGGCGAGCGTGGTGGTCGCCAGCCCGGCGGCGAGGAGTCCCCAGTAGGGGCGCACCATCCGCAGGAGCCGAAGCTCGGTCTGCACCGTCAGGCGCCGCGCGGCGTGAGCAGGGCGATCGGGAGGATCACTTCCTCCGGCGAGACGCCGCCGTGGAGGAAGGCGCCCCGGTAGCGGGCCTGGTATTCCCGCAGCTTCGTGGGGTAGACGAAGAAGCGGTCCCCCGTGGCGAGGAGGAGCCGGGTGCCCGGGGCCCGGGCCGGCAGGCCGAAGCTCGGCAGGTCGTCCACCACCAGCGCCGCGTCGGGGTCCTGGGCCCGCAGGTCGTCCCCGAACTTGTAGCGCAGGTTGGCCGTGGTGTCGCGTTTGGCGAAGACCGTGGCCGGCGAGTGGCAGTGGATCGAGCCATGGTCGGTGGTGAGCAGGACCGGCACCCGGCGCCGCTCCGCCTCGCGCAGTGCGTCCCAGAGCGGGGAGCGCTCGAACCAGGTGCGGGTCAGGTTCCGGAGGGCGGAGGTGTCCCGGGCCACCTCGTACAACGTGGAATTCTCGGTCCGCCCGTGGGTGAGCTGGTCGATGAAGTTGAAGACCAGGGCCGTCACCCCGTCCTGCGCCAGGTGCGCCGGCAGCCGGCGCAGCAGCCCGTCCCCGTCGGCGGCGGTGAAGACCTTCTCGTAGTGCACCGGCACCGACCGGCCGGTCAGCTCCTTGAGCTGCTCGGTGAGCAGCTCGGCCTCGTGCATGTTGAGGCTCGCCTCTTCCTGGTCGCTCCACCAGCGCGGGTAGCGGGCCTTGATCTCGGCGGGAAAGAGCCCGCTGAAGATCGCGTTCCGGGCAAACGGGGTCGCGGTGGGCAGGATCGAGAAGTAGTGCGCGGTCTCGATGTCGAAGCGGGCGGAGATGAGCGGCCGGATCATGGCCCACTGGTCCAGCCGCAGGCAGTCCACCACCACCAGGAGCACGCGTCGGTGCGTGTCCAGCACCGGCTTCAGGAACTCGGCCCCGATGTCCACCGAGAGCGGCGGCCGGTCGCTGTCGTGGTCGTGCAGCCAGCGGGCGTAGTGGCGCTGGAGATAGCGGGCGAAGTCCTGCCGCAGGCTCTCCTGCAGCGTCCGGAGCGCGTCCTGCAGGCCCGGCTCGTCGGCCTGTCCCAGCCGCACTTCCCACTCCGCCAGCTCGGCCACCAGCTCCACCCATTCGCGCCAGGCCAGCGGGCCGGCCCGCCGCGCCTCCAGCTCGCGGAAGCGGGTGGCGAAGTCGCGGGACAGGCGCTGCTGGCGGATCCGGTCGCCGTCGAGCAGCCGGGTCACCACCGAGAGAATCTGCCTCGGGTTGACCGGCTTGATCAGATAGTCCGAGATGTCCGCCCCGATCGCGTCCTTGAGCGTCTCGGTCTCCTCGCTCTTGGTCACCATCACCACCGGCATCCCGTGGTCGATGGCCCGGATGGCGCGGAACAGCTCCAGGCCCCGGCGGCCGGGCATCTGCTCGTCCAGGAGCACCACGCCGTAGGGCTGCCGCTGGAGCAGCGCGAGCGCGTCGTCGCCGTGGGCGCTGGTCTCCACGGCGAAACCCTGCTCCTCGAGGAACAGGATGTGCGACGTGAGGCTCTCCACCTCGTCGTCGACCCAGAGAATGGATTTGGGGCGGGGCATGGAGGAAAGTTAAGGCGGGGAAAGGGGAAAGGGGAAAGGGGAAGAGCGAAGGGCGAAAGGCGCCCCCTTTCCCCTTCTTTCGCCACCCGCGATCCCCGGATTAATTAGGTCTCCGTGGATCCCGCCTTCCTCCCCGCTCCCGACATCCTCGTGGTGCGCTTCAGCGCCATCGGGGACATCCTGCTCACGACCCCCCTGCTCCGCACCCTCCGGGCGGCGCACCCGGGGGCGCGGATCACCGTGCTCACCAAGGCGCAGTTCGCCCCGCTGGTAAGCCACAATCCGCACGTGAGCGAGGTGATCGGCATCGAGCCGGGCGAAGGGATCCGCGCGGTGGCCCGGCGGATCAGGGGCATCCGGTATTCCCACATGCTCGATCTGCACGGGAGCCTCCGGAGCCGAGTGCTCCGGCGCCTCGCGCCCGGACCCTGGACGACCTACCGCAAACGGCGGGTCGCCCGCGCGGCGCTCATCGTGGCCAAGCGCGACCTGTACGGCGACGCCCCGCCCATGCCCGAGCGGTACTTCGAGGCCGCGGAGCCGCTCGGCCTCGGGCCCGACGGCGGTCCGCCGGACTTCTTCCTGAGCGAGGCCGCGGACGCGCGC
>DATCWW010000267.1:0-8830 GCA_036566145.1 Gemmatimonadales bacterium | reverse complement strand
CCGCGCTCGGGTCGCTCGCCGCCCATTGGGGCCATGCGGCGCCCGGCCTCGTCGCCGCGGCGCTCTGCGCCATCAACATCCTGTTCGCCTGGCGCTGGCTGCCGGAGTCGAAGCCGGCGCACGACGGGGTGGAGCGGCCGCGCCGGCCGGTGTGGCACCACGCCTGGATCGCGGTCCGCCATCCCGGCTCGGGGCTTTCCCGCCTGCTCTGGATCTACGGCATCGGGATGCTGGCGTTCTCCGCCATGACCTCGGTGCTGGCGCTGTATCTGGGCGCGGAATTCGGGCTCGACGAGCGGACGATCGGGCCGATCTTCACCTACATCGGCGTGCTGTCGCTGGTGATGCGGAGCGTGCTGCTGGGGCCGATCGTGGACCGGCTGGGTGAGGTGGCCACGATGCGGACCGGCACCGTGTTGCTGGTGATCGGTCTCCTGCTCTACCCCGAGCCCACCACGCTCTGGGGGCTCGCCGCGGTGATCCCCCTTGTGCCGATCGGGACGGCGCTGCTCTTTCCATCCACCACCTCTCTCATGTCTCGGTTCTCCGATCCCCGCGAGCTGGGCACCGCCATGGGCGTGGCCCAGACCTTCGCCGGACTGGCCCGGGTGGCGGCGCCGCTCCTCGCCACCGCGGCGTTCCAGCGGCTGGGACACGCCTGGCCGTTCTATCTGGCCGGCGCCTGCGTGAGTGTGGTCGGCATCCTGGCCTTTCAGATGAAGCCCCCGTCCCTGAGCGTCTCCGCCGAGCTGGCGGAGGAGGAGGCCGGCGCGCGATGAGCGTGGAGGAGCGGCTGGAGCGGCTCGAGCGGCGCATCGCGGTACTGGAAACTGTAGTTCGGGGACTGGCGGGGCAGGGCGCGGCGGCGGCGACCACGCGCCCGGCCGCGCCCGATCTGCCCGGTCCATCGCCCGTCGCCGCTCCGGTGTCGTCAGCGCCCGAATCGCGCGCTCCCGGGCCACCTTCGCCGGCTCCAACGCCGCCGCCCGCCGCTCCACCTTCGCCCCCGCGCCGTCCGGTCCCCTTCGAGTCACCGCTCAGCGAGGAGTGGATCGGCCAGCGCGGGCTCCTCGCCGTCGGCGTGCTGGCGCTCCTCATGGCCACGGGGTACCTCCTCAAGCTGTCGTTCGACCGCGGGTGGATCCCCCCGATCATGCGCTGCATCGGCGGCGTGATGCTCGGCATCGCGGTGGGCGGGATCGGCTGGCGCCTGCAGTCACGGTACCGGACCTACGGCGCGGCGCTGATCGGCTGCGGGGCGGGCATCGTCTACCTCAGCGTGTGGGCGGCCTGCCGACTGTATCAGGTCGTGCCGCCCTCACCGGGCGTGGTCGGGCTGGCGCTGGTGTCCATCGCGCTCGCCATGGTGGCATACGCGATCAACGTCGAGGCGCTCGGCGCGACCGCCGCGCTGGGCGCCTTCCTGGCCCCGGCCCTGCTGGGCCGGGAGCAGGCGAACGCCAACCTGCTCCTGCTGTACCTGGCCAGCATGGCGGCGGGACTCGGGCTGGTTGCGGCCCGGTGCCGCTGGCGTCTGGCGATGCTGGTCATCGCGGCGAGCTACTTCGGGGTCGCCCTCGGCGGGGCCGCCGACCACGCCGATCCGGTGGCGCTGCTGACCTTCGGCCTGGTCGGCGGCGCCGCGGGGCTGTTCGTCGGCCTGCGCGAGCGCTGGTGGGAAACCCGCTTGCTCACCTTCACCGGGGGCTGGGCGCTCCTGGGCGAGGCGAGCCGACGGCTGGACCAGCATTGGCCGGTGCTGGCCGCGGGCATCGTGTTGTCGCTGCCGGTCTGGTGGCACGGGCTCAGGCGGCCGCGGATGTTCCCGCTCCGGCTCGGATCGAGCAGCGCGGAGGACGGCTGGTCCCTGGGCGAGGCGCTCTACTTCTTCAGCACGCCCATCCTGCTCGGATGGGCCGCGTACGGTCTCGCGCCGGACCGTTTCGATCGCCACCCGGGGCTGCTTCCGCTCCTGATCGCGGTGCCCTATGTCATCGCCGGGTATCAGCGGATTCGTCCACCCTTCGCGCTGGTGGGCGCGGCGGCCATGGGACTCGCGGCCGGCTCGGAGTGGGACGGGACCCGGCAGGTCTGGGCGCTCCTGGCGCTCGCGCTGGTGTGGCCGGCGCTCGACCATCGCTTCCGGCGAGACGACGGCCGCTGGTACGGCCTCGCGACGCTCGCGGCGGCGTTGCAGCAGCTGTTCGACGTGGCCGGGCCCGCCCGCGACGCTGCCGATCCGGCGTTCGTCGGGACCTGGGCGTTGGCATTGTGGGGGTCGATCGCGGCCACGACGGCGCTGGCGGCCGGACTCTACCCGGTCGAGGAGGGCCGGGAGCATCAACCCCTCGCCCGCGCCGGACTCTGGCTGACGGCCGGGCTGCTTCTGCTGTTCGGCGTGACCGGTGAGCTCCGGCGGCACTTCGTGCTGGCCTCGTCGTCGGCCGAGACCGCGGGGCTGGCTGGAGGACTTGCGGTGAGCGCCTGGTGGCTGGTGTTCGCCGCCGCGCTGGTGCTGCTCGGCTTCCGGCGCGCGCTCAAGCCGGTGCGTCTCGCCGGGCTCGCGGTCGCGGGACTGGCGGTGGTGAAGGTCATCATGTTCGACCTGGCCGCGCTCGATGCGCTCTACCGGGTCGGCTCGGTCTTCCTGCTGGGGCTGGTGACGCTGTCGCTGGCGTACCTGTACTACCGCCACGACCGGTCGGAGCGCCCGTCGTGAACCGGCGCGCGTTCGCGGAGTCGGTGGCGCTCGCCGCGCTGGCGCCGCTGCTCGGAGCCGGCGGGCCGGGACTGCGGCTGGGTCCGCTGCTGGGGACCGATCCCGCGACCGACGCGCTCCTCGCCGTGAGCGACGAGCCGAGCGCCCTCGCCCGCGCGCTAGCGGAGGCGATCCGGGTCCAGTACGGCGCGCGGCTGCAGGCGGGCGACCTCGACACCATCACGAAGCAGATCCAGGCATCCTTGGAACGTGCCGAGCAGGTCCGCACGCTCGATCTCGCCAACGGCGACGAGCCCGACTTCGTCTTCTCGGCCGCGCCGGTCCGTCCCACGACGTGACCGAGTTCGCGTTCCAGGCCATTCCCCAGCTCGGCCGCCTCCTGCGCGACCGGAAGACCACCGCGGTCGAGCTGGCCGAGTATTTCCTCGACCGGCTGGAGCGGTTGGGCCCCAACTACAACGCGGTGGTGACGGTGCTTCGGGAGCCGGCCCTGGCCGAGGCCAGGGAGCGGGACGCCGAGCTCCGGCGGGGGAAGGAGCGCGGGCCGCTGCACGGCATTCCGTACGGGGCCAAGGACCTGCTGGCCGCCGCGGACGCGCCCACCAGCTGGGGGGCTCAGCCTTACCGCGACCAGCTGCTGCAGGACGACGCCACGGTGGTGCGCCGGCTGCGCGACGCCGGCGCGGTCCTCTGCGCCAAGCTCGCCATGGTCGAGCTCGCGGGCGGCATGGGGTACAACCAGGCCTTCGCCAGCTTCACCGGGCCGGGACGGACCCCGTGGGATCCGACCCGATGGTCCGGCGGGTCGTCGAGCGGATCGGGGGCGGCGGTCGGGGCCGGGCTGGTGCCGTTCGCCATCGGGAGCGAAACCTGGGGCTCGATCCAGTTTCCGGCCGCGTTCTGCGGGGTCACCGGTCTCCGTCCCACCTACGGCCGGGTGAGCCGCCACGGGGCCATGGCGCTGAGCTGGACCATGGACAAGCTCGGTCCCCTGGCGCGGACGGCGGAGGACTGCGGGCTGGTGCTCGCCGCCGTCGCGGGGCCGGACCGGGCCGATCCCTCCGCGCTCCCGGAGCACTTCGAGTATCCGCTGCGCGAGCGGCGGCGCCGATACCGACTCGGGGTGCTGCGCGGGAGCAGCGACAAGACGCAGCCGGAGGTGCGCCGCAACTTCGAAGACTCGCTCGCGGTGCTGCGCCAGTTCTGCGATGTGCAGGACGATCTCGAGCTCCCCGCCTATCCCTACGAGGCGATGGCGAGCATCGTGATCGACGCGGAGTGCGCCTCGGCGTTCGAGCCGCTCTTCCAGAGCGGCCGGATCACCGAGCTCACGGCGCCCGAGGACCGGGTAGGCGGGTATTCGGGGCAGGTCCTCCTGGCCAAGGACTACCTGCGGGCGCTGCGCCTGCGTCGCCGCGCCGTTGCAGCGCTCGACGAGCTCCTCGGCACGGTGGACGCCATCGCCGCGCCCACCCTGCCGACCGTGGCCTGGCCCATCGACGCTCCCTTCGACAAGGTGTACCCGGACTATCCCGGCGGAGCCAGCATCGGCGGACCGGCCAACCTGGCCGGGGTGCCCGGGCTCTTCCTGCCCAACGGGGCCGGCGAGGCCGGTCTCCCCACCAGCCTCCAGCTCACCGGGCGAGCCCTGCGGGAGCACACGCTGCTCGCGATCGGTGCGCGCTACCAGTCCGTCACCGAGCATCACCGCCGCCGTCCCCCGGGATTGTGACCTACGCCCGACGGGCGTATATCTCGGGTCCCCAGGGAAGGACTTCCGTCCAGGAGCCGCTGTGAACGTTCTGGCACTGCCACCCTCTCCCGAGGCGCTGGCCAAGGCGCGTTGGGAGGACATCGCACCCTACTTCGACGAGCTGGCCGAGCTACCGCTCGACCGGGGCACGATGGAAGCGTGGCTGCGATCGTGGTCCGCACTCGAGGAGCTGGTGACCGAGGCGGCGGCCCAGGCGATGATCGCGTACTCGATCGACACCAGCGATCCGGACAAGGAAGCCGACCATCTCCGTTTCTCGACCGAGGTCATGCCCAGGATGGAGGAGCGGAGCGTGGAGCTCGCCCGGCGGCTGGTCGAGTCGGGTTACTCGACGCCGGAGCTCGCCACCACGCTGGCTCGCTTCCGCACCTCGATCGAGATCTTCCGTGAGGCGAACGTCCCGCTCTTCGCGGAGCTGGAGGAGCTGAGCGCGCGCTACCAGCGGATCACCGGGTCCATGACGGTGATGTGGGAAGGACAGGAGCGTCCGCTGCCGCAGCTCCAGCCGTTCCTCAAGAGCGCCGACCGGTCGGTACGGGAGCGAGCCTTCCGCGCCTCGACCGGGCCCTATCTGGAGCAGCGTGGCGACCTCGCCGCGCTGTTCGACCGGATGTACGCCCTGCGGCAGGAGGTTGCCCGCAACGCGGGCTTCGCCAATTTCCGGGATTACGTCTTTCCGGCCAAGTTCCGCTTCGACTACACCCCGGCCGACTGCGAGCGGTTCCACGAGGCGGTCGAGCGGACCGCCGCGCCCGCGGTCGAGCGGATGCTGGCGGTGCGGCGCCGCCGGCTCGGGTTGGACGCGCTCCGGCCGTGGGATCTCGCGGTGGATCCCTACCGGAGCGGCCCGCTGCGGCCGTTCACCACGGTGGACGAATTCGTCACCCGGGCCCGCGACGTGTTCGACCGGGTGGACCCGGCGCTGGGTCACGAGTTCCAGACGATGATCGACGAGCGGCTGCTCGACCTGGACAGCCGGAAGGGCAAGGCGCCAGGCGGCTACTGCGAGACGCTGCACTTCCGCGGGCGGCCGTTCATCTTCATGAACGCCGTCGGGCTGGTGGACGACGTGATGACGCTCCTGCACGAGGCGGGTCACGCCTTCCACGCCTTCGCTTCCCACCCGCAGCCGCTCATCTGGCAGCGGCATCCGGGCTCCGAGGCCGCGGAGCTGGCCTCGATGTCGATGGAGCTGCTGGCCGGACCGCACCTGGTCCGGCCGGTCGGGTACTTCACGCCGGAGGACCAGCGGAGCGCCTGGCTCGAGCATCTGGAGGACGTGCTGCTGAGCCTGGTGCACATCGCCTCGGTGGACGCCTTCCAGACCTGGATCTATACCAGTGGCGAGGGCCACGACGCCGACGCCCGCGACGCGGCCTGGCTCCGGATCCGGAGCCGCTTCGAGCGGGGGGTGGATTGGAGCGGATTGGAGCGGGAGCGGATCGCCCGGTGGTACCGCCAGCTCCACATCTTCATGTACCCCTTCTACTACATCGAATACGGCATCGCCCAGATCGGCGCGCTTCAGGTCTGGCGCAACAGCCGCCGGGACGCCCGGCAGGCGGTGGCCCGCTACCGCGAGGCGCTGGCGCTCGGCGCGGTGCGGCCGCTGCCGGAGATGTATCGCGCGGCGGGGGCCGAGCTCACCTTCGATCACCGGACGATCGGTGAGCTGGTGGCGTCCATCGAAGAGGAGATCGAGGAGGTCCGCGCCCAGCTTCCGGCCGCCTAGCCGGTTGCATCCGGGCAGGGGCCCGGCAAGATTCCACGCCGGACCGACCGTACCCAACGGGGAGAGCTTGGATGGCGAAAGAGGAAGGGATCGAAATGGAGGGCGTCGTGACCGAGGTATTGCCCGACCGCAATTACCGGGTCATGCTGGAGAACGGTCACGAGATCCTGGCGTACGCCGCCGGGAAGATGAGCAAATTCAAGATTCGCGTTCTGGAAGGTGACCGCGTGAGCGTGGTGCTCTCTCCGTACGACCTGACCCGCGGCAGGGTAATCTACCGGCACAAGTGAGATCCGCGTCGCACTGGAGGATCTCAAAACAAAAACGGGGCCGCTCGCGAGAGCGGCCCCGTTTTCGTGTCAGCCCTACTTCACCTTGGTGACGTTCTCAGCGGCGGGCCCCTTCGCACCCTGCACGATGTCGAACTCCACCCGGTCTCCTTCGGAGAGGCTGCGGAAGCCGTCCGCCTTGATGGCGGTGTGGTGGACGAAGCAGTCCTTGTCGCCGTTCTCCGGGGTGATGAAACCGAAACCTTTCGCGTCGTTGAACCACTTCACCGTGCCGAGGGTGCGAGCCATTGCCTCTACTCCATGTTTGTTAGACTGCGTCGGGGCCGGGATCTCCGGCACACCGAGTTTTTATGAGCGCGGGCCTGTCCCGCGTCATAAAAAATGAAAGACCCTAGGGGCGAGGCGCCTGGGTCTTCGAAGTCCGTCGTGGGATCGTTCGGGGCTCCAACAGGGCTGTTCGCGCCGGACAAATCTGTATGGCGGCCTAGTTTAGTCAAGGGGGGAGCCGCGAAGCCACCGCGCGGCCGCCCGGGCCCAGTCCGCCACCGGCTCCCGGCCCCCTTCGGCAGCCCGGTTCACCGCCTGAAGGAACTCGGCCGCCGAGTTGGGCCGGAGCTCCGGGTCGGCGCTCAAGGCCCGGTCGAGGACCGCCCCCAGCTCCTCGCTGACATCGTCTCGGCGCCCCTTGGAGCTGGGCAGCTGATTGGTGGTCTGGCGGGCGAGGATCTGCTCCGGGGTCCGCCCGGGGAAGGGGGGGGCGCCCAGCAGGGCGTAGTACGCCACCGCCGCCAGGCTGTAGAGATCCGACCGCTGGTCTACCCGCTCCCCGAGGAGCTGCTCCGGGCTCGCGAACTGGGGTGTCCCGCTCTGGCTGGTGGCGCCACCGAACTTTCCCCGAAGCGCCAGCGCCAGGCCGAAATCGGTGATCTGCAGGCTCCCATCGCGCGCGATCAGCATGTTTTCCGGCTTGATGTCGCGGTGGACCAGCCCCGAGCCGTGCGCATGCGCCAGTGCCGACAGCGCCTCGCGCAGCAGTCGGAGGACCTTGTCCAGCGGGAGCGGACCCTCGCGCTCTACCAGCTGGGCCAGGCTGGGGCCGTCGATCAGCTCCATGGTGTACCAGATGAGCCCGGAGCGTCCCCCGATCTCGTAGATGTTGACGATGTTGGGGTGGTTGAGCCTGGCGGCGAGCTGGGCTTCCCGCCGGAAGCGCTCGACCACTTCCGGGTCCTGCGTCCATGCGGGGTGCAGCACCTTGAGCGCGACCTGACGCTCGAGGTGCAGGTCCCGCACCCGGTACACCCGGCCGAAGCCGCCGGAGCCGATCAGCTCCAGCATCTCGTAGTCGTCGCCCAGCGCCCGGCGGAGCCGCTGCTCGAAGCGGGCGCGGTCCTCGTTCGGCAGCGCGGCGACCTCGCCCACGGCGGCGGGCGACGTGACGTACAGGCCGGCATCGGCGGCCAGGTCTTCCAGCATCTCCGCCGCGGTGAGATAGCGGGCGTCGGGAGCCGGGGCCAGGGCCCGTAGGACGATGCGCTCGAGGGTGCGCGGCGTGGCGGGCCGGAGCTGGCTCGGCGGCCGGAGCTGCTCGGGGTCGAGCGGGGGCTCCTGGCCGGTGACCGCGTAGTAGAGGAGCGCGCCCACGGTGTAGACGTCCGCCGCCGGATCGCCAGGGGCGCCGTCGCGGATCTCCGGCGCCATGAACATGAGATTCGGCGGGACCGTGCCCGGAGGAATCGCGGGGAGGGTGTAGCTGCAGAAGCGGAGGTCGGTGACCGTCCCCCGGCCGCCGGCGCTCACCAGCATCGAGATCGGCGGAATCCGCCGCACGATGATCCCGTGCAGGTGAGCGTGCTCCACCGCGCTCAGGAGGTCTCGGGCGAGCGCCAGCACCGTCGGGATGACCCGGGGCCCCCGCGCCACGGCCTGCTCCAGCCCCTCGCCGTCGATCCAGTTGCCGACCCGGTAGGCCACCTCGCCGCTCACGCCGGCGTCGTAGATGTGCAGGATGGCCGGATGGTCCACCCGCCCCAGCGCCTCGGCGTCCCGCATGAACCAGGCGCGGGTCGGCTCGTCGATGAAGAAGTTGACTCGGAGACTGACCCGCCGCTTGAGCAGCTGGTCGAAGGACTCGAACAACACCCGCTCGCGGGACGACGCGACGATCCGGTCCAGTCGATAGCGCGACCCGAGCGCCGCCCGGGTCCTTGCGAACGCCTCCCGCGGATCGGGACCGGTCAGCGGGCCGGCCCCCGGCGTCGCTCGACCCAGGACTCGCTACCGCACGCGACCGGACAGCACCAGCGGCGGCTGCC
>DATCWW010000376.1:0-7235 GCA_036566145.1 Gemmatimonadales bacterium | reverse complement strand
GCGGAAGGAATTCGGGACCGATGACCTGAGCCGGGAGCCGCGGGTCGCCGGATGGCTCACCCGCAACTTCTATGGCCCGGGGCAGAGCATTCCGTGGATGGACAAGGTGCGGCGCGCCACCGGGCGTCCGCTCGACTCGCGCGCGCTGGTACAGTTCCTTGCGGTGGATGTGGGGACGTGAGGGGCGGTAAGGCGGTAAGGCGATACGTCGGCTCTGAATACGAACGACCCTCCGTGTCAGCGGAGGGTCGACTATTCACGAATCAACGTACCGCTCTATTGCCCTACCGAATCAGACTCAGAACCAGCGCCGCGATCGCCGCTATCAGTGCGGCCGCGCCGAGGTACATGGGGGCTCGAGACGCCGCCGCCGGCGAGCGGAGCCGCTCGAGTACCTCCGCCTGCGCCTTCGAGAGACCCGCCTGCCGTTCGTCGAGCGCATCGAGACGCTCGGCCACGATCCCGAGCTCGGCCCGGAGCTGCTCCTGTCCTTCGGCCATCTGCTCCAGGACCCCGCCCGGCGAGACCGGCGACACGCCCCGCTCGAACAGCGACTGCCCCATGATCCCCTCGGCCGCGATCACCTCCTCCATCCCCTGGACGAAGTGGCGCTGGTGGATCCGCTTGCTCGCATCGGGACCCGGCTCGGTGGTCGCGATCTGGGCGGCCTTGAGCACCGCGTTCTTGATGTCTCCACCGCTCCTTGGGTAGCGCGCCGCCAGGTCGGCGAAGTCCACGTCGTCGGCCAGCGGGGTCTTCCGGCTGTGGATCTGTACTCGCCAGATCCGCTCCCGCGCCGCGGCGTCGGGCATCTCGAACAGAATGTGGGTGCGGATGCGGCGCTCGAACGCGGGGTCGATGTTGGCGGCCAGGTTGGTGGCGAAGATGACCACCCCCGGAGAGTGCTCCAGCTCGTTCAGCAGCACGCTCACCACCGCGTTGGCCTCGCGCTCGTAGGCCGCGCTGACGGCGGTGAAGCGGCGGCCGGCGATCGCGTCCGCCTCGTCGAAGAAGAGGACCGCGTCCTGCCGCTCGGCGGCCCGGAAGACCGAGGCCACGTGCTTGGCCGTCTGCCCCACCCAGCGCGATTCCAGCTCCGAGTAGCGCACCACCAGGAGCCGCTTGCCGAGGGCATAGGCCAGCGCTTCGGCGCAGATGGTCTTGCCGGTGCCGGGCGGCCCGGCGAAATGGAAGGCCAGGCCGAGCCCGGTGGAGTGTCGCTCGGCGAGCCCCCACTGGTGGAAGATGAGATCGTGCTTCCGCACCAGCGCGAGCGCGTGGTTCAACGCCCGGAGGGTCGGCGGCGGCAGGACCACATCGTCGAAGGTGCGCCGCGGCTCTACCGCCTCGACCAGCTCCCGGCTGGGTGTCCCGAAGAAGAGCTCCCGGATTCCGTCGGCCATGGACGAAATCTAGGTTACTCGCGCGGCTCCGGGTGCCGCGCCTCGGACTCGCCCGTGCTCCGCCCGACCACCCGGTCCCACGCGTCCTTCACCGCCTCCTTGATCTCTTCCCAGGCGCTGGGCTGGTCGCCCCGGTGCTCGTACCGGTCCCATCCCGTGCGGAGGTCGGCTTCGGCGTCGTCCCAGCTGCGCCCCAGGCCGTGGTGGGCGCTGTCGAAGCCATAGCGATAAGCGGGACGGAAGCGGTCGTAGTAGTCGGGACCGAGCGAGTACGGCCGGCTCGAAAAGTTCTCGAACCAGTAGTTGTCCTCGGTCTCCCAGGCGGCCTGCCAGGCCGCGTCGGGGGCGTCGGGCCGCGGAACGGATGTCATGTCGGACTCCCGGAATGAGGTTTCCGGCGGTACGGCCGGATCAGGCGCCGGGCCGAGCCGCGGGGAAACCGGGCTGGGACGGGCTTCGAATGGTCCTGCGTGGCACCTGTGGCGTCAGTATGGGCCCCAGGATGGCGGGCCGCGGGGAGTTGAATCACAAAGGCTCGAGACCGGGACGCCCGGCGGGAAGCGGCCAGGAGCCGGTTTGCGCCACGAGCGAGTCCGGCGCAATACTGCGGCGATGACCCGTGCTTCCGCCCGCCTCTGGGCCCTTCGGACCGTCTTCCGCACCGTCGGCCCGCTCGCACCAGGACTGGCCGCGCGCTGGGCGGAGACCCTGTTCTGCACCCCGCCTCGCCACCAGGCTCGTCCCGGGGAAGAGGCGTTCCTCGCGAGCGGGCGTCGCTCGAGCGCCCGCTGGGAGGGCGGCGAGCTCGCGGTGTGGGAGTGGGGACACGGCCCCTCCGTGCTGTTGGTCCATGGCTGGGGGAGCCGGGCGGCCCGGATGAGCGCTCTCGCCGCGGCGCTCAGCGCACGGGGCTTCCGGGTCGTGGCCTACGATGGGCCGGGGCACGGCCGATCCGCCGGCCGCTTCGCGTCGCTCCCCGAGTTCGCCCGGGCGCTTGGCGCGGTGGGAGCCGCGATGGGTCGTCCGCTGCACGGGCTGGTGGGGCACTCGCTCGGCGGCGCCGCGGTGGCCATGGCGTTGAGTCACGGCCTCGAGGCCAAGCGCGTGGTGCTGCTCGCTCCTCCGGCCGACGTGCGGATCTTCTCCGACATCTTCGCCGAGACGCTGGGCATCCCGCGACCGGTCCAGGAGACCATGCACCGGAACCTGGAGGCTCGACTCCGGATGACCTGGGAGGACCTCGACATCCCTGCCCTGGTCGGTCGCCTCAGCCCGGCGGCGCTGGTGATTCACGACCGGGACGACGCCGACGTCCCTATCGCACACGGCGAACGGATCGTCGAGGCGTGGCGCGGCTCGCGCCTGGTGCGGACGGCGGGGCTGGGCCACCGGGCGATTCTCCGCGACCCGTCGGTGGTGCGCCGGACGGTGGACTTCATGGCGGGAGACCACTCGGCGTGATCGTCATGGACCGGGAGAACCTGCACGCGCCGGGCTGGTCTCATGTGCTGTCCACGACCGACGACCTGGACGAGCTGGACGCCTTCCGCCTCCGGGTCGGGGCGCCCAGGCAGGCCCTCCACCTGGGGCGCTGGCCGCACCTCGACCTCAAGCTCGAGCCCCGGGATCGGGCACTGGTGGCGCCCGAGGTCCGGGTCTTCGAACGAACTTCCGACATGCTGCGCTATCTCAAATCGCTTCGGGCCGGGAGACAGGCCGGGCCCTGACCTGGCTCAGGCCAGCCGGAGTCCGGCGATCCGCGGCGGAATCGGGACCTCCTCCGGCTCGCCGAAGAGTGCGTCGGGCCACGCCGGCCCGGGAACCGCCTCGAGGGTGTCGCCGGGAGCGGCAGGCACTCGCTCCGGATCGGGCTCGAGCCAGAAGCGCGGGGCGAAGTTGGCATGCAGGCTGTCGTTGGGAAGGGTCGGTGCCTGAGCCGCGGCCGTTCCGGCCATGGCGACGACGAGGGCGGACACCAGCCAGGCGCAACGGGCGATCGGCATCGGAGCCTCCGCTGAGGGTACGCAGCTCAGAGCCAATCTTCTGCCCGGGGTCCCTCGGCGCGCGGTCCCGCGGCCACGGCCGCGTGTGACCTGGGCCACACGGGGCGGTGCCGCCGGCTGCGATGGGGGCTAGAGGATTTTCTTGCCGAAGGCCGACTGCACCAGCTCGACCGCGAAGAGGCCGGAAGCGTTCCGGTCGTCCAGGATGGGGTTCACCTCCACCATCTCCAGCGAAGTCATCGCCCCGGAATCGTGGAGCAGCTCCATGATGAGGTGGGCCTCGCGATAGTCGAGCCCGCCCTTCACCGGCGTCCCGACGCCGGGCGCCACCGTGGGGTCCACCGCGTCCAGATCGAAGCTCACGTGCACGTAATCGGCGCCGTCGGTGACGCGGGCGAGCGCCTTCTTCATGATCCGGTGGATGCCGCTCCGGTCGATGTCCGACATGGTGTGCACCTGCACGCCGTGCCGCTTGAGCCGCACCTTCTCCCCCTCGTCCAGACTGCGGATTCCGACCAGGGCCACATTCCGGGCATTCACCTTGGGCGCGGTGCCGCCGATCGCCGTGAGCGTATCGGGGCCCTCGCCCAGGAGCGAGGCGACCGGCATCCCGTGGATGTTGCCGGACGGCGAGGTCTCCGGCGTGTTGATGTCGCCATGGGCGTCGATCCAGAGAAGGCCGAGCTTCTTCCGCCGCGCCCGGCAGAACGCGGCGATCCCCGAGACGGTGCCGACCGAGATCGAATGATCGCCGCCCAGCACCAGGGGGAAATGGCCCTTCGTCATGATCCGCTCGATCTTCCCCGCCGCGAGCTTGGCCGCCCGCGCGATCTCCGCCAGGTAGCGGGCGCGGACGTCGCCGACCTTGAGCTCCTCCATGTTCTTGATGACGAGGTCGCCTTCGTCCACGACCTGGTGTCCCAGCTCGCGGAGCCGGTCTTCCAGGCCGGCGATGCGGATGGCGGACGGACCCATGTCCACGCCGCGCCGTCCCGAGCCCAGGTCCATGGGAACGCCCAGTACGTGAACGATCATGCGTCGGATGCTCCGTCTTCGAGTGCCTCGCCGCTCAGGCGGCGGGCGCGCGCCTCGGTCATGAGCCGCACCAGCCTGGCGACGGCCGCCTCGGTGCTCACGCCCCCGGGCCGCACGTCGGCGATGCGGTTCCGATCCCCGGCGGTGCGGCCCGGCGCGGGATCCCAGGTCACGTAGATCCCCAGACTTTCGGGGCGTCCAGCCTCGCCAGGCTCGCCCAGCAGGACGACCGCCAGGTGCGCTCCCACGGCCGCGCCGATCTCGTCACCCAGCGGGACGCTGCCCTGCTCCGCCACGATGATGGGTCCGACCCTCCATCCTGCCGACTCCAGCCGCGGCACCGCGGCCCGGAGGATCGGGAGCGAGTGGGACTCGGCGGCCCGCGCCGCGAGCCCGTCGGCCACGACGAGCACGGCATCCCGTCCGACCCCGCTCTGTGCCCGCAGACGTGCGCGCGACTCGGGATGGAGCCGGTGTCCCAGCTCGGGGCGGCTGAGAAAGGTCGCCCGGTCTCCGGCCGCGCTCCGCACGTGCACGGCCTGCAGGCCGGCCCCGTCGATCGCGCCGATCAGGGCCGGGACGTCCAGCGCGTGGTGGAGCGGGTCGGCAGGCAAGATCCCTCGCTACGCGTGGGAGGACAAGCGTCACGTGCGGGAGGACGCGACGCGGGAACGGCGGAATCCGGCCGGGTGCCAGCGGACCCGGGCGAATGATACCCGACCCCGCGCGTCGAACCGCACGCCCTCCCGCTCGAGCCGGAGGCGCTGCTCCAGGTCGGCGCCGGGCACGGCCCTGAGACTGCAGGAGCCGGCCGCGTTCACTACCCGGTGCCACGGCACCGTCGTGCCCGCCGAGAGAGCGTGCAGCGCATACCCCACCTGCCGGGCATGTCCGGACAATCCGGCCAGCTCGGCGACCTGACCGTAGGTCGCCACCCGCCCCCGAGGAATCCGTCGGACCACGGCGTAGATCCGGGCGTAGCTGCCCTCGCTCACGTGACCGGCGCCCCCGCCCCGTGCGCGGCGAGGCGCTGAAATCGCGGGTGACCTCGCAGCGGGTCCCATATGGGATCGGACCGGAGCTCCGCCGGGGAGACCCAGGTGGGGAGCCGGCTCAGACGCTCCAGGATCGCGATGGCCTGCTCGGGCTGCCCCGCCATCAGATAGACCCGCGCCAGGTACCCGAGCACGAAGGGCCCGGAGACCGCGTCGCGCTCGATCGGAAGCCGAGACGCGGCCCGCTCGCCGGCGCGGATCGCCTCGGCGTGGCGGCCGAGGTGGCTGTAGGCCAGCGCCAGCGGTCCGAGCAGCTTGGCCTCGTCGGGAAGGCTCCGCACCCGGGGCTCGAGCACCACCCGGGCCGAGTCGCCGTGCGCCCGCTCGGCCCCGGCGTCACGCCGAAAGTAGGCCTGCTCCGCCTTGATCAGGTGGTACCGCACCGTATCCCCGGTGAACGTCACCAGGGACAGCGCGTCGAGCATGGGCCAGAAGCCTGGATCCGCGGTCACCAGCGAGGCGGAGATCCGGTCGCCGCCATGGAACGACGGGGCGAAGCGGCCCGGCTCGATCCGGGTGAGCCCTTCCCGGATGTACGCCCGCCCTCGCGCCGTATCTCCCCGCCAGACGACCTGGAGCCAGGCGCGGTAGACGTACGGGTTGGCCCACTCGGGCGACAGCGTCATTGCGCGCTCGAAGTAGTGGTCCGCCTCGGGGTACATCCGGAGCGAAAAGTAGTTGTCGCCCACGTCGAAGTTCCGTATCCCCGAGCGCGGGTCGTAGCGGAGCGCCTCGGCGAAGCGCCCCAGCGACTCCTCCCACCTGCCCCGGCGGCGCTCCACGTAGCCGATCGCCTGGAGCAGCTCGCTGCTGCTGGGCGACAGCTGGAGCGCGGTCTCGAACTCGCGCAGCGCGGTGTCGTAGTCGAGCCGGCCCCAGTAGGCGAAGAACCCCTGCGCCATGTGGGTCTCCGGCAGGTTCGGGCCCAGCCGCACCGCGCGCTCGAGTGCCGAGCGCGCCAGGGCCAGCCTGGTTTCCGTGTGATCGTAGTAGTGCCAGAAGATCTGGGTGTGGCAGCGGGCCAGCTTGGCCCAGGCCACCGCGAAGCCGGAATCGGCGGTCACCGCCTGCTGAAAGAGCCGGGCCGCGTTGGTGAGGTCGGCCTCGGTATTGCTCCGGGCGAGGTAGTCGTTGCCGCGGAGGTAGAAGTCGTACGCCTCGGGGCTCGACGTCTCGCGGGTGGCGAGCGCGGCGCGGTCGGTGGCCCGGAGCGCCACGTCCAGCTCGGCGGTGACCCGGCCGGCGATCTCCGACTGGACCTGGAACACCTCGGTGAGCTCCGCCTCGTAGTCGGCGGTCCAGAGGGGCGCGTCGTCGGTGACCGCGATGAGCCGTGGGCTGACCCGGATCCGGCCGGCCGAGCCGGGGCGATGGTCCCAGCGCACGCTCCCTTCGAGCACGTAGGCCGCGCCCAGCTCGGCGCCGATCTCCCGCGGGGGTCTGGGACTCTCCCGATACTGGTCGGCGCTGGTGCGGCTGATGACGCGAAGTCCCGAAAGTCGGGCCAGCCGGCTGGTCATCTCTTCCGTCAGGCCGTCGGCGAAGTAGCGATCCTCGGGCGGACCGAGATTCCGGAAGGGCAGCACGACCAGCATGCGCGGGCCGGGTGGCGGGGGCACCCGCGCGACCCGGTGAAGCGCGAGATACCCGCCGAGCGCCGCGGCGACGAGCCCCACACCCAGCGTTCCCAGCAGCGCGCGCCGCCAGCGACGGGGCGGCGGGGGTGGCTCCGGCGCGGT
>DATCWW010000263.1:0-2680 GCA_036566145.1 Gemmatimonadales bacterium | reverse complement strand
ACGGAGAGGACGCATGGAAACACGACGACTGGGCCGCCAGGGACTCGAGGTGTCCGCCATCGGACTCGGCTGCATGGGGATGAGCCAGTCGTACGGCGTGCCGGACGACGCCGAGTCGGTGGCCACCATCCACCGCGCGCTCGAGCTGGGCGTGACCTTCTTCGATACCGCCGAGGTCTACGGGCCCTTCACCAACGAGACGCTGGTGGGACGGGCGCTGGAGGGGCGGCGCGACCGGATCGTGCTCGCCACCAAGTTCGGCTGGGAGATCGGCAGCAGCGGGCGGGGCGGGCTGGACAGCCGGCCGGCGCACATCCGGGAGGCGGTGGAAGGGTCGCTCCGCCGACTCCGCACCGACCGCATCGATCTCCTCTACCAGCATCGGGTGGATCCCGCGGTGCCGATCGAGGAGGTGATCGGCGTGATGGCCGACCTCGTGCGCGAGGGCAAGGCTCGCTTCCTCGGCCTCTCCGAGGCGGGGGTCGAGACGATCCGCCGGGCGCACGCGGTGCACCCGATCTCCGCCTTGCAGAGCGAATACTCCCTCTGGGAGCGGAACCTCGAGGCGGAGATCATCCCGGTGCTGCGCGAGCTGGAGATCGGATTGGTCCCCTTCAGCCCGCTGGGGCGCGGCTTTCTCACCGGCACCGCCCGGCGGGCGGAGGAGTACCCCGAGGGCGACTATCGCCGCGGGGACCCGCGCTTCCAGGGGGCTAACTACGACGCCAACATGCGGGCCGCCAAGGTGGTCGCCGAGCTGGCGAGGGAGCTGGGCGCGACGCCGGCGCAGGTGGCGCTCGCCTGGGTGCTGGCCCGCGGCAGCGACATGGTGCCGATCCCCGGCACCAAGCGCCGGTCCTATCTGGAAGAGAATCTCGCTGCGGCGACGCTGCGGCTGGCCCCGGCCGCGATGGCGCGCCTGGACGCGACACTCAGCCCTGAGGCGATCGCGGGGCCGCGGTACAACGAGCAGATGATGGCCTACATCGACCGCTAGGCCGGAGCGTCACGGCGCGGTGCCGGTGACCTCGATCCGGTAATCGGCGACGTCCTGCAGCTGGTAGGTGCTCCGCGCGGCGGCCTCGACCACGGTGGCCGAGTAGTCGGAGGCCCGGGTGCGGTCGGGCACCCAGATCCGGACCAGCTTGCCGTCCTCGAGCGCGCCGCTCACCACGATCCGGAGCGGCGCGGTGCCCACCGACGACGCCTCGGTGCGATAGCCCAGCGCGGTCACCGAGTCCACTGTGCCCCCGACGACCTCGACCAGCACGATGCCGTCGTCGTCCGCCGGCGTCTGGAGCACCAGGTCGAGCGGGCCCGACAACGGAGCCGACAGGTCCGAGCCGCCGCCGCAGGCGGTCACGCCGAGCAGCGCCGCCAGGAATACCGCGCGGCGCGAGCTCATTCGGCCTCCCGGTCGAGCAGCGCCAGATAGTCGCCCACGTCGAACCGGCCGTTATGGTTGCCGGCCTCGTCCAGGGCGTGCACCTGCTCCGGCGTGAGATGCGGGTTGCCCAGGAGCTCACCCGCCGCCACCCCCGCGGGCGGCTGGGGAATGAACCGCGCCGTCACGGCGGTCTCGGCCCCGACCGTCACCGTGCACGACGAGGCGGTAGCGCAGGCCGGGACCCCGCCCCAGCCGGCGAACAGGGAGCCCGGCGCGGCGGTGGCCGTCAGGGTCACCACCCCGCCGAGTGCGACCTCGATGCGGCACCCGGACGCCGCGGCCACTCCATCGGTCACCGTGCAGGCGAGGCCCTCGCCGATGCCGGGCCCGCTCGCCACGCTGCCGCTTCCGGTTCCGGTGCCCGCCACCCGCAGGCCGGCGCTCTGCCGGGTGAAGGTGGCGGTCACCGACCGCGCGGCGTCGAGCGGCACTACGCACTCGCCCGTCCCGGTGCAGTCACCATTCCATCCGGCAAAGGCGGAGCCGGACGCCGGCGTGGCGGTGAGGGTGACGCTGGTCGCGGCCGGGTAGTCGGCGGCGCAGGTGCCGGTGGCGGCCCCGCCGGCGATGGCGCAGGTGATGCCGTCGGGACTCGAGACGACCGCGCCGGCGCCGTCGCCCGCGCCGGCCACGGTGAGCCTCATCGATTCCAGCGCGAAGCCCGCGCTTACGGTGACGGCCTGATCCACCGTCACCACGCATGCGTCGGTGCCGGTACAGGCACCGGTCCACCCGCTGAAGGCGGAGCCGGCCGACGCGGTGGCCGTGAGCGTGACGGTGGTGCCGGCGGGAAAGGCCGCGGCGCAGACGCCCGATCCGCTCCCACCCGCCAGCACGCAGTCGATTCCGGCGGGATCGGCGGTCACCCGGCCCCCGCCGGTACCGCTCCCGGCCACGGTCACCGTGAAGGGCACCAGGTCGAAGGAGGCGGAGACCGAGCGCGCCTGATCGAGCGTGACGATGCAGTCGCCGGTTCCGGTGCAGGCGCCGGTCCATCCACTGAAGCGCGACCCCGTCGCCGCGGTGGCCAGCAGCGTCACGACGGCGCCGGCGGGGTAATTCGCGGTGCAGCTCCCGGAAGTCGCCCCGGCCTGCACCGCACAGCTCAGCGGCGGCTGCGCCCCTCCGGCCGTCGCGACGGTGCCCGCACCGTCGCCGGTCCCCGTCACTCCGAGCGCAAAGCTCCGAGGCACGAACCGGGCGGTCACGGCACGCGCCTGGCTCATGGTCACG
>DATCWW010000186.1:0-13993 GCA_036566145.1 Gemmatimonadales bacterium | reverse complement strand
GGAGGGGTGAGCGGCGCCCTCGCGCTGGCCGGATGGCCGCAGCTGGGCGCGGCCCTCACCGGCGGCGCGGCGATCCTGGCGGTGGTCGCCTACGCCGTGGCCTCCGCCCAGACCCAGGACCGGGACGGCACCACCGAGATGGCGGCGCTCCTGGTCCTTGGCACGGGTGTGCTGTGCGGTCTAGGATATCGGGGCCTGGGTGGCGGGGTGGCGGTAGTGGCCGCGCTTGCCCTGGCAGAGAAGAGTCGAATCCAGCAGTGGGTGGGGCACATCGGACAGGTGGAGCTCTACGCGGCGCTCCGCTTCGCGGTCCTGGCTCTGGTCGTGCTCCCGCTGCTGCCGGTCGGTCCCTACGGGCCCCACGGCGCCGTCCGCCCCCGCGAGCTTTGGTCCATGGTGCTCCTCGTATCGGGGCTCGACTTCCTGGGCTATCTCGCACGCCGCACGGGCGGAGCCGAGCGGGGCTATGGCCTCGCCGGCCTGCTCGGCGGGTTGGTGTCGTCCACCGCAGTGACACTGACCTTCGGCCGCCGAAGCCGCGCGCGACCGCAGGACGCGGCCGGTCTGGCGGTCGGCGTCCTCGCCGCGTGTACCGTGCTCCTCCCCCGTGTGCTCACCATCGCCGCGGTCCTGAGCCTGCCGGTGGCCGGCCATCTTCTCGGATACCTGCTTCCCGCGGCTCTGGTCGGGGTTGCGTTCGTCGCACTCGCCGTCCGGGGCGGCCGCGGCCAACCGAGCCCGGCTCAGCCGGACGAGCGCAGCCCGCTCCACTTATTCACGGCGATCCAGATGGCGGTGGCGTTCCAGGCGGTGCTCCTGATCGTGCCCTGGGTCAGGGGACTGTGGGGAGCCGGCGGCGTACTGACCTCGGCCGCCGTGTTCGGTCTGACCGACATGGACGCGCTCACCTACTCGATGGCTCGAGTCGGTACCGCGGGGGACCCGGCGCTGGCGGCACGGGCCATCGCGGTCGGCCTGCTGTCCAACACCGCCCTCAAGCTCGGCCTGGTGCTGTTCCTCGGCGCGCCCCGGTTCCGCAGAGCGGCGGCACCCGGGCTGCTGGCCCTTGGCGCGGCGGTGATCGTCGCACTTCTGATGCGGTGAAGGACGGCCCGGCGGCTCAGTCGCTTGACCAGGCCTCCAGGAAGAAAGCTTCAGGGGGAATTCACCTCCGGCTTGACTGTCGTCGTGTATCCTGGAGCGCGGCCGAGCCCGTCCCCAGCTGGACAGCCCTCGGGCGTCGTGCAGCCCGAGGCGGCCGGCTCGTCCGTCTGTCATCCCATCGCGGGAGGTCTCCAATGTCAAAGCGCGTCGCCCTGGCCGTCGGCGTGGCCCTGCTCGCGGCCTGCGCCCAGGACACCCCGACCGGCCCGGGGTCGTCCGCGGCGCCGGCGAGCCGGCCTGAGGCGAGTCAGGCCGCCGGGGCGGACCGGGTGGTCGTCCTCAACCAGAACGTGTACCCCGGCGCCAACGTCGACGCGGTGATCGCGGCGCTGGCCAACAATGATCCCAGCGACGATCTCCCCGCGCTATTCGCCGCCATAGAGGAGCTGCGGGTCAACGACGCCCAGGCCCGGGCCGCCGGCATCGTGGACCAGATCGCCCGCTACCGGCCGGACGTGGTGGGCCTCAACGAGATCACCGAAATCGACGTGGACCTGCACCCGATCGGGGTGGATGTCGAGGTACACCAGCGGTTCCTCGACCTGATTCAGGCGGAGATCGCCGGGCGCGGACTGCCCTACGCGGTGGGCGCCTCGGTCAAGGACATCGAGGCCCAGCCCTATCCGTTCGTGAGCTACGTGGACTACGACGTGGTCCTGGTCAACACCGAGCGGGTGAACGTGACGGCATCCATTTCGCACACCTTCAGCCTCAACCTCGGTGAGGTCGCGCCGGGCATCGTGCTCAAGCGGGGCTGGGCTGGCGTCGAGGCGGAGATCGACGGGCGCCCGTACACCATCGTCACCTCGCACCCCGAGCCGGGCGATGCCTGGGCCGACCTGCGCGCCGCTCAGGCCACGGAGCTGGTGGGGAGCATCAGCGCGGATCGCCCGGCGATCCTGCTGGGCGACTACAACGACGTCCCGGGCTCGCCGCTTTACCAGGTGATCACCGGCGACGGCTTTACCGATCTATGGTCGGCGCTCCGGCCCGGCGTCCGCGGATACACCGCGACGAACAGCTCCGATCTCTCAAGCCGGCACCTGCCGCTGGTCAAGCGGATCGACTACGTGTGGACCCGGGGCTTCGACCACCTCCAGCGTGCCGCACCGGGCTCGGTGGACCTGATCGACGACCTGCCGGCCGACCGGGTGCAAGGGCCGGACGGCCCGATCTACGTGTCCGATCATGCCGGCATGCTGGCGAGGATCCTGCTGCCGGCCACCCCGGAGCAGTGACGTGCGCGTTCCAGGCTGGCTCGCCGCCGGCGCGTTGCTGGCGGCGTGCCATGCGGGCCCACAGGCGACACCGGTCCCGATGGAAGGAACTCCGACGGATTTGTCGGCCCTGACGGGTACCTGGATCGGGAGTTACCGGAGCGAGAGCACGGGCCGTCACGGCGCCGTGACCTTCCGGCTCCGGGCCGGCGAGGACACGGCCCGGGGTGAGGTGGAGATGACCTTCTCGCCCGCCCTGGCGCTCTACGGCCAGACCCGGCAAGCCGACGACGAGCCGCCGGAAGGCGAGTTCTGCCGCACGATCGATATCGCCATCGTGCGGGTCAAGGGGAATCAGATCCGCGGCACCCTGGCGCCGTACTGGGACCCCGACTGTGACTGTCGCACCCACACGGTCTTCGAAGGTGAGGTCCGGCGCGAGCACATCGCGGGCCGGTTCACCTCTCAGCGCGAGACCGACGCCGCCCACGCCGTCACCGGGGAGTGGTTCGCGGATCGGCAACCGGAGTAGCGGTCATCCAGCGAGGCCCGATTGCTCGCGCCCCTCGACGGCCTCACCGGTGCTGGCGCGGCCGGCGAGATATTGGCTCGTGGGGCCTGGCCGTGCGCGCGGTGAACCATGGGTCAGCAGGACGCGGGCCCAGCCCCGGGCAGCGATCCGAGCAGCGGGTCCGGCTCGGTTTCGGCGACGCGCACCCGGGCATCGATCACCACCGCGCCGTTCGGATGAACGACGATCGGGTTCAGATCGAGCTCCGCGATCCGAGGCAGGTCTTCGACCATGGCGCCGACGCGGAGGATGGCCTGGACGAGCGCGGACACGTCGTGCGTCGGCCCGCCACGGTATCCCGAGAGCAGCGGGGCGGTGCGCAGCTCGGCCACCATCTCGCGGGCGTCCTGCTCCGAGAGCGGCGCGAGGCGGACCGACACGTCCTTCAGCAGCTCGACCAGAACCCCTCCCATTCCGCAGGCCACCACCGGGCCGAACTGCCGGTCGTACACCACGCCGACGATCATCTCCGCGCCGCTCGGCGCCATCGGCTGCACCAGGAAGCCGGTTGGCGAATGCCCCGCCGAGCGCAGCCGCTCGGCCATCTCGCGTGCCGCCTGCCGGACCTCCTCCGGCCTCAGCTTCAGCCGAACCGCGCCGTTCTCGGTCTTGTGGGTCAACCCTGGCGCCAGGCCCTTGAGCGCCACATCGGGGTGGCCCAGCTCCGCGGCCGCCCGCGCCGCCTCCTCGGCCGTGGCCACCACACGCTGCTCGAGTGTCGTGATGCCGTAGCAGGAGAGCAGTCCACGGACCTCGGCCGGGTCGAGCCAGTCGGCACCGCGGGCCAGTGCGGAGGAGACCAGTGCCGAGGCGTCGTTTCGCCGGGTGTCCTCGAACCGGACCGGGGGCACGACCGGACGCGAGCGCCACGACCCGTAGCGCGCCACCTGCGCCAGCGCGCGGGCCGCGGACTCCGGAAACGCATAGGAGGGAAGTCGCACGTCCTCCGCCCGGAGCTCGGCCGGTGCGCCGCGCGACTGCATGAAGACCGTGAGCACCGGTTTCGCCCCGGCCAGCTCGCGCGCGCCGTCCATGATCGCCCGGGCCACGTCCTCGGCCCGCGTCACCAGCGGCGGGATGAAGATCACCACCAGGGCATCGACTCCGGGGTCGCGACCCAGGATGGCGATCGCCTCGCGGTACCGCGCCGCCGGAGCGGATGCCAGCATGTCGATCGGGTTGGCCACGCTCGCCTCCCTGGGCAGCAGGGCACGGAGAGACGCCCGCGTGGCTTCGGTCAGGCTGGCGATCTCGAGACCCTCGGCGGCGCAGGCGTCGGCGCAGAGAATCCCCGGGCCGCCGGCGTTGGTGAGTATGCCGACCCGTCGCCCGGGGGGCAGGGGCTGGGTCGCGAGCAGCAGGGCGACGTCGAACATCTCCTCGAGCGTATCGGTGCGGATCACTCCGGCCTGCCGGAACAGCGCGTCCACGGTCACGTCCGCCGAGGCGAGGATGGCGCCGGTGTGCGATCCGGCGGCCCGCACCCCCGCCGGCGAGCGCCCGCTCTTCACCACGACGATCGGCTTGGTCCGCGCGACCTCGCGGGCGATGCGGGAGAACTTGCGCGGGTTGCCGAAGGACTCCAGGTAGAGCAGGATCGCGTCCGTGCGAGGGTCCTGCTTCCAGTAGCGGAGCAGGTCGTTGCCGGAGACGTCCGCCTTGTTCCCCACCGATGCGAAGGTCGAGAGCCCCAGCCCGAGCGTCCTGGCGTAGTCCATGATGGCGAGCCCCAACGCACCACTCTGGGTCATGAAGCCCAGCCGCCCTTCGGGCGGCGGCGCGGGCGCGAACGTCGCGTTGAGCCGCACGGCGGTGTCGGTGTTGAGAATCCCCATGCAGTTCGGGCCGATCAGCCGCATCCCGGCCGCCCGGCAGATGCGCAGCAGCTCGTGCTGTCTGGCCTGGCCCTCCGGGCCGGTCTCGGCGAATCCGGCGGAGATCACGACCAGGCTCCGGACGCCTTTCGCTCCACAGCCTTTCGCGACCTCGAGCACCCGAGCCGCAGGGACGATGATGACGGCGAGGTCCACCGGTCCGGGGATGTCCTCGACCGTCGGATACGCCTGCACGCCCTGGACGGCGGGCGCGTTGGGATTGACCGGGACGACCGGACCGGTGAACCCGTAGGTCAGCAGATTGTGGAGCACCTCGCCGCCGATCGTGCCCCGCTCCCGCGACGCGCCGATCACCGCGACCGTCCGCGGATGAAAGAACGTGCCGACCGCGTTCGCCGCGGCGATCCACTCCCGCTCGTCGAAGTGCGCGAGCGCCTCCGCGCTCAACGCGGTGGGGAACTCCACCAGGACCTCACCCCCCGTCGCGCGGGTTCGAATCGGGAAGCCCGACTCTCTGAACACCGTCAGCATCTGCCGGTTCTCGGGCATCACCAGGGCCTCGAACTCGCGAATCCCGCGGGCGGAGGCGATCTGCGCCAGCTCGCCGAGCAGCAGGGTGCCCAGGCCAAGGTCGTGGCGGTCATCGGCCACCGCGAAGGCTACCTCCGCCCGGTCCTCACCCGTCCGGAGGTACAGGGCGTGGGCAATCACCCGACCGCCGTCGCGCTCGGTGGCGACCAAGCCGACTCCCTGGGTAGCCTCCAGCGTTGAGTATCGGCTGGCGGCCCGAGTCAGGAAGTCATCGTTCACCGCCGCGCAGAACCGAAGGGCGCGCGCTCGCTCGGACAGGCCCTGGTAGAAGTCGGCCAGGCGTGGCTGGTCGTCGGCCCGGACCTCCCGAACGTGGACCGTGGAGCCGCTTCGCGTCATGAGGTCGGCCCCGTCAGGCGGGAGCGGGGAGGCGATCGCCTCAGGATCGGCGGTCGGGCCGGGGAACGCGCAAGCAGGGCCTGGCACGGTTGTCTCGTCGTCGGAGGTGGAGGGGAGTCTAGGGCTCGAACTCTGAAGGCCGGGTGGACCCCGCATGAGCACTTCTTCAGACTGGCACGCACTCTCCCCCGCCGAGGCGCTCCGGCAGAGCGCCTCGGGCGCCGGCGGGCTCTCCCGGGAGGAGGCCGCTCGCCGCCTCCGCCGGGTGGGGCCGAACGCCTTCGACCGGACGGCGCCGGCATCCGCCTGGTCGGTGCTCCTGGCGCAGCTCCGCAGCCTCATGGTCCTGCTCCTCGTGGTCGCGGCGGTCATCGCCGTGGTCTCCCACGACCTGCTGGACGCGGCGGCGATTGTCGGCGTGCTCCTGCTCAACGTGGCGATCGGGTTCTTCACCGAGCTCCGGGCGCATCGGGCCATGGAGGCGCTGCTGGGTCTCGAGGTGAGCCGCGCGGTCGTCCTCCGGAGCGGGCGATCGGTCCACCTGGACGCCCAGGACCTGGTGCCGGGGGACGTGATCGTCGTCGAGGCGGGCGCCACCGTGCCCGCCGACGCCCGCCTGCTCGATGCGGTCGAGCTGCAGGTCGTGGAGGCATCCCTCACCGGCGAGTCCGCTCCGGTGGAGAAGCGGGCGAGCCCGGCCCCGCCCGCGGAGACCCCGTTGCCCGAGCGGCTCACGATGATCTACAAGGCGACCACGGTCGTGGCCGGCCGCGGCACCGCGGTGGTCGTCGCCACAGGTATGCGAACCGAGGTCGGGCGGATCGGGACCTTGACCGCCGCGGTCGCGCGCGACCCGACACCGCTCGAGCGGCGGCTCGAGCTCCTGGGCCGGCAGCTGGCGCTGCTCGCGCTCGCGATCGGACTTGCCGTCGCGCTCCTCGGGCTGGCCCAGGGGCGGCCGATCGGTGGCCTGATCCAGACCGCGATCGCCCTGGCGGTCGCCGCCGTCCCCGAGGGGCTGCCGGTGGTCGGCACGATCGCGATGGCGGTCGGCGTCCGACGTATGGCGCGCCGCCACGCGCTCGTGCGGCACCTCCCGGCCGTCGAGACCCTCGGCTCGGCCACCGTGATCTGCACCGACAAGACCGGGACGCTCACCGCCGGCCGGATGACCGTGACGGTGGTCCGCCTCGCCGACCGCGAGGTCGAGATCCCCCCGGGCGACTTCGCGCCCCCACCCGACCTCGCGCTGGCGCTTCGGATCGGCGCCCTGGCCAACCGGGGGCATCACCTGCGGACGGGCGACCAGCTCGAGCTGGTCGGCGATCCGACCGAGACCGCCCTGCTGGTCGCGGCCGCCCGGGCCGGTCTCGACCCGGCGACGCTCCGGGCGGAGTGGCCTGAGGTCGGCGAGGTGCCGTTCTCCAGCGAGCGGATGTACATGGCCACGTTCCACCGCACGTCGGCAGCCGGCCTGCTCGCCTGCGTGAAGGGCGCGCCCGGCCGTGTCCTGGATCTGTGCGGCCGGATGCGGACTCCCGGCGGGACACGCGAGATCCGCCCGGAGGAGCGGGAGCGGATCCTCGCGTTCAACCACGAGCTGGCGACCCGGGGCCTTCGCGTGCTCGCGCTCGCCATGAAGGAGGTGAGCTCGCCGACCGCCGCCGAGCTGCGCGACCTCGTCTGGATCGGCCATGTGGGGCTGATGGATCCGCCGGCGGCGGGCGTGCGGGACACCATCGCCGCGCTCCAGACGGCCGGGATTCGCATCCTGATGCTCACCGGCGACCAGCGGCCAACGGGCGAGCGCGTCGCGCTGGACCTGGGGCTGCTGCGGCCGGGCGACCGCGTGCTGGACGGGGCCGAGGTCGACCGCCTCTCCGAGGACGAGCTGCGGGCCGCCGTGGAGCGGGCGGCCGTGTTCACCCGGGTGAGCCCCGAGGCCAAGCTCCGGATCGTGGCCGCGCTGCAGCGTCGGGGCGAGATCGTCGCCATGCTGGGCGATGGCGTCAACGACGCGGCCGCGCTCCGGCAGGCGGACATCGGCGTGGCTATGGGCGGCCGGGGCACGGATCTGGCCAAGGAGGCCGCGGACCTCGTCCTCGAGGACGACCGGTTCACCACGATCGGAGTCGCCGTCGAACACGGCCGGGCGATCTTCGATAACCTGCGCAAGTCGGTGTTCTACCTCTTCAGCTGCAACCTGGCCGAAATCCTGGTCGTGCTGGGTGCCGCGGTGGCAGGATACCCGTCGCCCCTCCTGCCGCTCCAGATCCTCTGGCTCAATCTGCTGACCGATACCTTCCCGGCGCTGGCGCTGGCGGTCGAGCCGGGGGAGGCCGACGTGATGCGACAGCCTCCCCGCGATCCGAAGGCCCAGATCCTTTTTCCGGCGATGCTCTGGCGAGTCGGGATCTACGGGGCGCTGATCGCGGGCTGCACCATCGCGGCCTACGCGTGGGGTCTGAGGGGAGACGGCAGTACCGCGCGCGCCTCCACCCTCGCGTTCCTGACGCTGGCGTACGGCCAGATCTTCCACCTGGGCAACGCGCGCAGCGACGAGCCGGTCGTGCGATGGCGGAAGGTGGTCGCGAATCGGTGGGCATTGGCCGCCGTGGCGGTGGCCGGAGGGTTCCAGTTGCTCGCGATCGCCGCTCCGCCACTCGCCCGGGTGCTGGGGGTGCACCGTCCGGAGGCGATGGACCTGCTGGTTGCCTTGGTCCTGGCGCTGGTTCCGGCAGTGATCGGGCAGGGGGCAAAGGCGCTCGGGCGGATGTGAAGGTCTCCTCATCCGGTCTTCGAGACAGCTTCCCACCCTTGGGGGTAATGTGGACCTGCTCGCGATGTGCCCCACCCGAGGGAAAAGGAGTGACGGTATGGCCAGGGTCCTGATCGTCTACGGCACCGCCTACGGCCAGACGGAGCGGATCGCGCACGAGATCGCGCGGGTGCTGAGAGAGGCGGAGCACGAGGTCAGTCTCGTTCGGGGCGACCGGCCGCCGGCCGGCCTGGCCCTGGAGGAGTACGACGGCGCCGTAGTGGCTGCCTCCGTGCTCTACGGCCGTCACCAGCGGTACATCGAGCGCTTCGTGCGGGAGCGGGCCACCCGGCTGAACGCCATGCCCTCCGCGTTCGTTTCGGTCTGCGGCGCGATGGCCAACCCCGCACCCGACGCGGAGCGGGTCGCGCGGGGGTACCGCGAGCGCCTGCTCGCGGCAGCCGGCTGGCGTCCCACGATCGAGCGCTCCTTTGCCGGTGGAGTGCCCTACACCCGGTACCGGCCGTGGGTGCGCTGGATGATCAAGATGATCAGCCGCCGGAACGGTGGACCGACGGACACGTCGCGGGACTACGACTTCACTGACTGGCCTGCGGTGTCGAAGTTCGCCCAACAGTTCGCCGGCCTGCTGCCGGGCGCTCGCGACGGACTGGTCGGCGGTACCCCGGTCGCCGCCGGTGCTCCGAAGGCCGACTTGGACGAGCTCTGCTAGAGATAAATTCGAGATGCCGCACCGGTCGCGCGCCGCGCACGGCCGGTGCGGCACTGGTCATTCGTCGATCAGCTGGTACACCGAGTTCCAGAAGTCGAGCACGACGGGAGGGAGCGCCAGCCGATCGGGCCGGCGTTGCGTCATCAGCACCCCGACCACTTTCTCCTTCGGGTCCATCCAGAACGAGGTCCCGAAGGCGCCGTCCCAGCCGAACCGCCCGGGCACGTCCGCCGGCTCGGCGCGTCCCGTGACGACCCCCACCCCCAAGCCCCAGCCATGGCCGGCCCAGAAGCCCTCGAAGAACGGCGACAGGGCCTTCTGCTCGGGCGTGAGGTGGTCCATGCGCATCAGCTCGATGGTCGGACGCGACAACACGCGCGCCTCGCGGGCGCAATCGCCGAGCATCATCCGGCCAAAGGCGAGCAGGTCGTCCACGGTCGAGACCAGCCCGCCGGCGCCGGACTCGAAGCGCGGAGGCAGGGCGTACTGGCCCTTCGGCTGGTCCAGCACGACCAGCGCGCCCGTCACCATGTCGCGGCCATAGCAGGTGGGCAGCCGGCCGACCTTCGCCTCGGGCACGTGGAAGCCCGTGTCCGTCATTCCGAGCGGCTCGAAGATACGATCCCGGAGGAAGCCGCCGAACGGCTGCCCGCTGATTCGAGAGATCAGGACGCCGAGGATCTCGGCACTGGTGTGATAGAGCCAGCGCTCGCCCGGCTGGTGCGCCAGCGGGAGACGGCCGAGGCGCTGCATGAACTCGTCCGGTGTGCCGCGGAACGGCCAGGTGCTGATGGAAAGTCCCGCGTCCTCCAGCCCCTTTTGGAACGGGCACCCGGGCGCGAACAGGCCGAAGTCGCCGTACCCCGAGCGGAACGTGAGCAGGTCGCGCAGCGTGAGCGGACGTCTGGCCGCAACGGTATCCTCCAGCGGGGCATCGATCGTCCGGAGCACGCGGCGGTCCCGCAGCTCCGGCAGCCACTCGTCGAGCGGATCGTCGAGCCGGAGCCGGCACTCCTCGACCAGGGTCATCGCGGCGACCGCGGTGATCGGCTTGGTCGTGGATGCGAGACGAAAGATCGAGTCCCGCCGGACGGGCGTGTCGCGGTCGAAGGCCATGGTTCCGAGCGCCTCGACCTGCTCCCGACCCGCGTGATACGCGAGGGCGACGACCCCCGGGACCTCTTCGCTGTCCACGTGGCGTTGAAGGGCGAGACGCAGCCGTGCCGTTCGCATGGCGGAGAAGCCGGAGGGTAGGAGGTGCGGTGTTCCGCCGGGTGCCACGGCGCGGCTTGGAGTCTGAAGAACGTGATCGATCATGGTGCCACCCCCTGCTGGAGACCACGCTGCATCCGGAGACTGAGCCTAGTCTGGCGGCAGGGGCATGAGGGAACGCTGAAGGCGGTGTGAGGAAGAGGCGATCGGGGTGCTTCGCGCATCGGTGCGTCGGCCATGAAGAAGGTTTCATCCTGGCTTCGAGACAGCTTCCTGGTGCATCGGCGACCGTAGATGTGACCTACGACGAGAATCCGTACACCCCACATCGGGAGGATTAGATGGCCAAGCGAGCGAACAGGCAGAACGGCGAGGAGCCCGACGTGACCCCGGCGGCCGAGCCGCTGGAGGCAATGATTCGCCGGCGGGCATACGATCTTTACCTGGAGCGCGGAGACCGCCCCGGAAGCGCACTGGAAGACTGGACCCGGGCCGAGCGGGAGGCATGCGGACGATGACCATGCGGAACCGGGCAGCGATCATCGGCATCCTCGCCGTGGTATGCGGCGCACCGGCCGTTCGCGCCCAGCAGCCCCAGGGGCAAGCCCCGGGAGCCGGGATGATGCTGGCCATGGACTCGCTCGACCGCCGGCTCGACAGCCTGGTGGGTCGGATGAATCGCGCCACCGGAAACCAGAAGATCGCGGCGATGGCGGCCGTCATCAACGAGCTGGTGGCCCAGCGGAAGGTGATGCACGGTCACATGCAGCAGGTGCACGGCCGCATGCAGCAGATGATGGACCGCCCGCGGGGCCCCGACAGCGTGCGGTGACGCCAGACCAGTCGGCCCCGCCGACCACGCCGGTGCACGGCGGTTCTTTCACCGCCGTTTCACAGGCGCTTCAGAGCCGGGGCCCGATCTTTAGGGCGTCCTCCTCAGGAAGGCTCCCGTGACCGACGCCCACTGGCATCTGATCGTCAACCATCTCCCGGTCCTCGGCGTACCCTTCGGTGCGGCGCTACTCGGGCTCGGTCTCCTCCGTAGCCAGGTCGCGCTCCAGCGCGCGGCGCTGGGCGTTCTCATCCTTGCCGGAGTGGCGGCGGGAGTCGCCTATCTCACGGGCGAGCCGGCGGAGCACGCACTCGAGGCGCTGCGCGCCCTGGGCCCTCGCCCGGAATCGCTGATCGAGGCGCACGAGGAGGCCGCGCTCGCCGCGACCGTGATGACCGGCGTGCTCGCCCTCGCCGCCGGCCTCGGCCTGTGGCGTCTGCAGCGGGGCTCGGCCGGTCGGGCCTGGATGGCGGGTACGCTGACGCTGGCGTTCATCGCGACCCTCGCCCTGGGCTGGGTGGCCACGCTGGGCGGGCGGATTTCACACCCGGAGATCCGCCCGAGCGCGCCGGTGGGGACGGCGACCGCACCGGTGGGGACGGCGACCGCGCCGCTTGACGACAATTGAAGCCTCACGATATATGAGCACTCCTTCATACCCGTCTCCAGGGTTCTTGGGGGTCGCTCTCGTACTGTGCTCCTGTATTCGTCGAGGAGCACGCGATGGACTCGGGGGCCTGGACTGGAGGTGCGGTGGAGACGGCGGAACCGGCGTTCGCCGTGGCGCGGACGCCGGCCGGGCGCGGCCCGGACACGGTGCTCGAGACCGCGGCGCTGACCAAGGTGTACCGGATGGGGCAGGTCCGGGTCCACGCGCTGCGTGGCGTGGACCTCCGGCTGGCCGCCGGCGAATTCCTGGTCCTGCTGGGCCCGTCGGGCAGTGGCAAGTCCACCCTGCTCAACATCCTGGGCGGCCTGGACACTCCGACCGAAGGCCGGGTGTTCTATCGGGGCCGGGAGCTTACCCATGCGTCTGAGGCCGAGCTCACCCGCTACCGCCGGCACCACGTCGGGTTCGTCTTCCAGTTCTACAACCTGATACCCAGCCTCACGGCGCGGGAGAACGTCGCGCTGGTCACCGACATCGCGCGGGCGCCGTACGATCCGAGCGAGGTGCTGGAGCTGGTGGGCCTGGGCGACCGGCTGGACCACTTCCCGGCGCAGCTCTCCGGCGGCGAGCAACAGCGGGTCGCGATCGCCCGCGCCGTGGCCAAGCGGCCCGACGTCCTGCTGTGCGATGAGCCGACCGGCGCGCTCGACTTTCAGACCGGGAAGATGGTGTTGGAGGCGCTCGCCCGAGTCAACCGGGAGATCGGCACCACCACGGCCATCATCACGCACAACATTCCCATCGCCGCGATCGCCGACCGGGTGGTCACCCTGGCGGACGGTCGCATCGTCCAGGAGACGAGGCCGCTGGCGAAGGCCTCGGTGGAGAGCCTCCGATGGTGAAGGCGCTCGATCGCAAGCTGCTCCGCGACCTGGTGCAGCTGAAGGGCCAGGTCCTGACCGTGGCGCTGGTGGTCGCCTGCGGAGTCGCCGGCTTCGTCACCTTTCAGAGCACGTGGGAATCGCTGGAGCACTCGAAGCGGACCTACTACGAGCGCTACCGGTTCGCCCACGCCTTCGTGACGTTGAAGCGCGCCCCCGAGAGCGTGGCCCGCAGGCTGGAGGCGATTCCGGGTGTCGCCCTGGTGTATACCCGGGTGGTCCAGACGGTCAACCTGCCCCTGCCGGGACACCCGCAATCGCCGATCGGCGAGATCGTGAGCCTCCCCGACGCGGCGCAGCCGCCGCTCGATCGGCTCATCCTTGAAAGCGGCCGGCTGCCGGAACAGGGCCGCGGCGAAGAAGCGGTCCTCCTGACCGCGTTCGCCCGGCGGAACCGGATCGTGCCGGGGGACCGGATCCTCGCCGTGATCAATGGCAAGCTGCAGGATCTCCGGATCGTCGGGCTCGCCAGCTCGCCCGAATTCGTGTATCCGCAGCCTCCCGGAGGCGGGACCTTCGCGGACGACGAGCGGTTCGCCGTGCTGTGGATGGACCGGGCGGCGATCGCGCCCGCGTTTCAGATGGAGGGCGCGTTCAACGACGCGCTGTTCCGGCTGCAGCCGGGCGCGTCCGAAGCCGGGGTGCTGCGGGAGATCGACCGCATCCTCGAGCCGTACGGCGGCTTCACGGCGGTCGGTCAGGACCGGCAGAGCTCCAACTACATCGTGCGTGAGGAAATGGCCCAGCTCAAGGCCTGGGCCACGGTGGTGCCCCTCATCTTCCTCAGCGTGTCAGCGTTCCTGGTCAACGTGGTGCTCTCCCGGCTGGTGAGTCTCCAGCGTCCCGAGATCGCGACCCTCAAGGCCGTGGGGTATACGAATGGCGCCATCGGGCTCCACTTCCTGAAGCTGGTGTCGGTCGTCGTCCTGCTCGGCGGAGCGGCCGGGCTGGCCCTGGGGGCGGTGCTCGGTCGCGGGCTCACCGCACTCTATACCGATGTCTTTCACTTCCCGCTGTTCAGCTATCGCGTCTCCCTCCTGGTGATGGTGGCCGGTGGCGCCGTGAGCCTCGCGGCCGCGGCGGCGGGAGCGGCGACGGCGGTCCGCGGGGTGGTGCGCCTGACCCCGGCGGAGGCCATGCGCCCGCCGGCGCCGGCGGTCTATCGCCCGCTCCTGAGCGAGCGGCTGGGG
>DATCWW010000153.1:0-2116 GCA_036566145.1 Gemmatimonadales bacterium | reverse complement strand
GGCTTGGGGTGGCCGCCGCCCCCGACGCGCAGCCGAAGTCCCGCCGACACCTCGAGGCCATCCCGTGCATCGAGCGACATCTCCCGCCATCGCGCCTCCGCGCCCACGGCCAGGGCCGACGCGGGAAAGAGCTGGAAGCCGACGCCGCCGGACCAGGAGCCCCAGAAGCTGGAGAAGCTGTGGTCGTGCGGTGAGCCAAGGCCGCCGGAGATGCCGAGCGCCAGATACGGCCCGTTGGTCGTTCCCTGGAACGCGGTGAGGTCGAGACCCAGCCCGGCGAATCCGCCCTCTCCCTCCGCCCGCCCCATGTAGCTCCCGGTGTACGCGACGGCGATGGGTCCGGCCAGCGGGCGGCTGAAGCCGAGCCGGTACAGGTCCCACCCTACGTCGTCGTAGAACCGACCCACTCGGCCTTCCACGCCCTGCGCGGCCGCGAGCGCCGGGAGACAGAGCGTGAGGAAGAGTGGCCCGAAGGTCCGTCTCCGGGAGATCACTATGGGTGTCGCTCCCGAACGGGACGCCCGGTTCGGAGATCCACCAGGTACGCGTCGCCCGGGCGGCATTGGTTGGAGAGCCGGGCGCGGAGGGTGGAGTCGTTCACCAGCTCCGGAGGCGTTCCCGTGTAGAGGAGCGGGACCTTGACCCGCGTGTCGCCCCGGCGGATCTCGATGGTACGATCCACACACGGGACGCCGTCGGGGGAGGTCGCGTGGCGCGACAGGGTGAACCACACCTGAACGCCGCCCGGCGCGGTGGCGACCAGCGAGTCGGCCGGTACGGAATCGGCCGAGGCGGCTCGCTTGGGCGGCGTGCGGTCGCCACCGCCGCAGGCGACGAGGAGCGCCGGAGCGAGTGTCCAGGCTGCTCTCACGGCTGGCGGACCACGTCTGAGGGTTCCGTCGGCTCGGTGGCGAGCAGGTCGATGGTGTCCGGAGTACCGTCCTCGGTCACCGCGAGCACCTCGCGCACCTCGGGCGAGCGGCGCAGGTAGCCGAGCCAGGCGATCAGTACCGCGAAGCCGGTGAGGGCGCCGCAGAGGGCCGTGACGGCGAGTCCCCGGATCGGGTCCTCGATGCGCATGGCGATCAATGCGCCACCCACCGCCCCGAAAAACGAGGCTGCCCACGCCAGAAAAGGCGTGAGCAGCCAGCCGAAGATCCGGAAGAGGAGGCGCAGCCAGCGCATCGCCTCAGCCGCGTCGCGTCCCCATCGCCGAGAGCGCGGTGGCGAGGGCGAGCCCGGGGAGGAAGGCCACCCCGAACGTAGGAAGCGTCCAGCGCGCGCCGGGAAACCCGACGAGGATGGCCACGATGGCCGCGAGCACGGCGAAGGCGACCGCCGTCCCGAACGCGGCCGGCACCGACACGCGGCCGTTCCGGTCGAGCTGGTTGGCCAGGATCCAGGCGCCCATCCAGGGCAGGAAGGTCCCGACCATCCACCAGACCGGGTGATACCACCAGTTGGACCGGCCGATCTCGTACCAGCGATTGGTGTAGGTCCCGATGTGCTGGAGCAGCACCACGTCGATCAGGAGGAACACGACCGTGGCGCCGAGGCCGATGCCCGCCGCGCCGGCGATACCCTCGATGGTCCGGGGCCGGGTCCAGAGGCCAGGCAGCAGGGTGACGCCGGCGAGTCCGACCAGCAGAATCGGCGCGAGCACGATGGTCTCGAGCGGCGGGTCGAGCAGCCGGGAGCCCAGCGAGAACAGAAGCACGACGACCGCCTCGAACAGGCCCAGCCGGACCGCGCCCGCGACGATCGAGGGCACGTCGGTCACATCGTGGTCGCCGCGAGCTTCCGCCGCCGATTGCATGGCCGCTCCGAAGAAGGTAAGGAAGTGCCCGAAGTATACCGGGCGGCCGCACCTGCGGCCAAGGGCGTCAGGCCCCGAACGCGACCAGGACCGCGAAGTCGGTGACGGCCCACGCCGCCAGCGCGCGGTACATCCCCCGCTGATGGTCCGGGGCATCCAGCCGGCCGGCATCCCGGCGCCAGGGGAGCAGCACGGCGAGCCAGCTGGTCAGCGCGAGCGCCAGGACCGGCCAGCGCCAGGCGCCGTGGCCGAGCCCCCAGTCACGGTGAAGCTCGCGGCCGAGTGGAAGGCGTTTCGGAG
>DATCWW010000364.1:0-6394 GCA_036566145.1 Gemmatimonadales bacterium | reverse complement strand
CGGGGAAGCACTAATCTCGCGCCACGGAGGTGGTCCGATGCTCAGGTACTCCCGTTTCTGGTGGATGGTCGTCCTGCGTGGGGTGCTGCTCCTGCTGCTCGGTGTCGCGGCGCTGCGCTGGCCGGGTGCCACCCTGGCGGTGCTGGTCCTCTGGATCGGCGCCGGGTTCCTGGTGAACGGAGTCATCGCACTGGTGGCGGCTCTGGCCGGCCGGGACGTCGAGGGACGTATCTGGCTGGTACTCGAGGGTCTGCTCGGCGTCGCGGCCGGCCTCGTCACCTTCATGAACCCGGGGATCACCGGCATCGTGCTGCTGTGGCTGCTGGCGGGCTGGGCCATCCTGAGCGGCATCGTGCAGGTGGCCGCCGCGGTGCGGTTCCGGCGGGTGATCCGGGGCGAATTGTTCCTCGGACTCGCCGGCGTGGTCGCGATTCTCTTCGGCCTGCTCCTGGTGGCGCGCCCGGGCGCGGGACTCCTCGCCCTGGCGTTTCTGCTGGGATGGTTCGCGGTCTTCTACGGGATCGTGCTGATCGCGCTGGGCCTCCGGCTGCGGCGGCTGCTGCGGGACCTCCAGGATCGGGTGGCGGTGCCGATCCGCTGAGCACGCCCGGGTTGTGACGCGCCTCTACAGCGACTCGGCGCGGTGGGATCTCGAGGTGGAGCTGCGGGAGGATCAGGTGCCGCCGTGGCGCCGGAGTTTCCTGGGGGTACGCCTTACGCCGGGGCGTTCGCGGCCCTCGCGCTCGCCCGGATCTACGCCATAGTGGACGACGCGCGGCCGCGATCGCGAAGCTCAGCTCGACACCCTGCTCGCCATGCCCTCACCGGTGTCGGCCCCGCTGCTCCGGGTGGATCCGACCTGGGCCCGCCTCCGTGGCGAGCCCGGGTTCCGGCGGCTGCTCGACCGATACGGCTCGGCGGCGACCGGCATGGCCGAGCCCCTCGCGCCTATTTCGACGCGTGGACCTTCTCGCCGATCTTCTTGGCGTAGGCGAGGTGCGCCTCGATCGCCGACTTCACCTGGGTCAGCAACCCCTTGAGCTCGGCGTTCTCGGTGGTGGGGATGAGGGTCTGGTTGAGCGCATCGAGCACCGCCTGATGGTAGGTGATCTCCCGCTCGATGTAGGCCCGGTCGAAGTCCGCCCCCTTGAGCGGGTCGAGCTTGGCCTTGGCGTCCTTGGCGCCGGCCTCGAGCGACTGGCTCACCGCGTTGTCCTTGGGGGTCACGCCGAGCTTCGTGGCCAGCGCCACAGCCTTCTCGTTCACGCCGGTGTGATCCCGCACCATCATCGAGGCGAAGTTCTTCACCTCCGAGTCCTTGGTGCGCGACAGGGCCAGCTTGCCGAGGTCGATGTCGATGTTATTCGCCGTGACGGCGACGTGGGCGACCTCGGGGTCGGAAAGATCGGGAGACGTGGTCTGCGCGGCCGCAACGGCCGGGATAAGGGTGAGGAGGAGAAGGATGGAGGGGAAAGGGTACCGCATCGGGCAGCTCCGGTTGGAAGATGCCCATAACATGACCGTTAAATAGCAGTTTGTCAATAGATTTATGTGATTACTATTATATCTCGTTGCTCAAGAAGTGGTTAAGAGAAGCCCATACCGGCATAGAACCGGCCGGACCGGCCGGACGTTCTTTGGCTGTCCCCAACCCGAGTCACGACATGGCCGCCCAGTCCCGCTCTTTCGTGCCCATCCTCGCCGCCGGCGCCCTCGCGCCCGCCCTGATGCTGCTCCACCTCGCCGGCTTCCGGCTCCCGGTGGGACATGCCTCGGAGGCGGCGCCGATGGCACCGGAGCCGGCGCCTGCCGGGATCGTCGCGGGGACCGACACGGCGGTCTTCGCCGGTGGCTGCTTCTGGGGCGTCGAGGCGGTCTTCGATCATCTGACGGGCGTCTCGAGCGCCGTCTCCGGCTACGCCGGCGGAACGCTCGACTCACCCAGCTACGAGGAGGTCAGCACCGGCCGGACCGGCCACGCCGAGTCGGTGAGGGTGGTGTACGATCCGGCCCGGATTTCCTACGATCAGCTGCTCCAGGTCTTCTTCACGGTGGCGCACGATCCGACCCAGCTCGACCGCCAGGGTCCCGACGTCGGCACGCAGTACCGCTCGGCGGTGTTCTACCGGAACGCGGCGCAGCGCGCGGCGGCGGAGCGGTACATCGCCAAGCTTCGCGACGCCAAGATCTATCCCAGCCCGATCGTCACCGAGGTGACCGCGCTCAACGCGTTTCACCCCGCGGAGGATTATCATCAGGACTACCTGGTGCATCACCCGAACCAGCCGTACATCGTGATCAACGACGCGCCCAAGCTGGAGGAGCTGCGCCGACGCTTCCCCGACCTGTACCGCGCGCAGGGCTGAGCCGCCGGACCGGCCGGATGTGAGCGCCACCTCGCTCACCCGGCGGCTGTTTCTTCGTCTGCTGGGCCTGGTCTACCTCGTCGCCTTCGCCTCGCTGGCGCTGCAGGTTCGCGGTCTGGTGGGCGAGCACGGGATCCTCCCGGCCGTCCGCTTCCTCGACTGGGCCCATTCCATCTACGGCGCCGGCGCCTACCGCCTGCTCCCCACCATCTTCTGGCTCGACGCAAACGACACGGCGCTCGTGACCCTCGCCTGGGCCGGCGCCGTGCTCGGCTTCCTCCTGATCCTCGGCGTCAGGCCTCGGCTCCTGCTGGTTCTGCTCTGGTTGCTGTACCTGTCGCTGTCGGTCGTGGGCCAGGACTTTCTGTCCTTTCAGTGGGACGCCCTGCTGCTCGAGAGCGGACTCCTCGCCATCCTGTGGGCCCCGCGGCGGTTCGTGCGCCGAGTCTCCGATCCGCCGATTCTCCTCGTCTCCGAGCCCCTGGGCGACCCCGCCTCGGCTTCTCGACCGGCGTTCGACGACGCGCGATTCCTGCTCGTCTTCCTCCTGTTCAAGCTGATGTTCCTGTCGGGCATCACCAAGATCCTGAGCGGCGACCCCACCTGGCGGCAGGGCACCGCCCTCGACTTCCACTTCGAGACCCAACCGCTGCCGCCGTGGACCGCCTGGTACGCGCACCATTGGCCGGCATGGACTCACCACGCGCTGACCTGGTGGACGCTGGCTGTGGAGCTGGGCGCTCCCTGGCTCCTGCTGCTCCCCACCCGGTTCCAGCGGATCCGCCTCGCGGGCGTGCTGACGATCGCCACGCTGCAGGTCGGGATCGCCGCCACCGGCAATTACGGCTTCTTCAACCTGCTCACGCTGGCGCTCTGCCTGCCGGCGCTGAGCGACGCGCCGCGAATGTATGACGGCGGGGACGCCGAGCGCGATACCGGGATGACGCCGAGGCGCTGGCCGTTGATCCGGATCGCGGCGCCGGTGCTGCTCGGGCTCAGCGTGCTGAGCCTGGTTCGGGAGATCGCCTTCACGCTGCCCGACGGCCGCGGGGTCGGATGGTGGCCGGCCTGGGGAGACCGGGTGATGGGATGGGTCGAGCCGTTCCGCTCGGTGAATGGCTATGGGCTCTTCCGGGTAATGACGACCGAGCGGCCCGAGCTGGTGCTCGAGGGCAGCCGCGACGGCACGCGGTGGGAGTCGTACGGCTTCAGGTACAAACCCGGTGACGTGGAGCGCCGGCCAGGCTTCGTGGCACCCTTCCAGCCCCGCCTCGACTGGCAGCTCTGGTTCGCGGCCCTGAGTCCGGGCCAGAGCCTGGGCTGGCTTCAGCACCTGGGAGAGGGGCTCCGCGCCGGCACCCCCGAAGTGCTGTCGCTTCTTGGACGTGATCCATTCCCGGGCAAGCCCCCGCAGTACGTCCGCGCGGTCCTGTACGACTACCGGTTCAGCACCCCGGAGCAGCGCCGGCGCACGGGCGCCTGGTGGGTGCGGACCCTCGAAGGGACGTTCGTCCTCGCCCCCGCTACCGCGGACTCGTCAGGCAGCTGACGGACGCGTCCGGGTTGCACTCCTGCCCGCCGGCGCGCATTGTCTTCGGATTCCCCCAAGGACCCGGTGCGAGGCGGCGACCAGCAATGGTTTCGTGGCTCGATCGGCTGCGGGTGGCCCTGGCCCCCGGCATCGTCGTGGAGCGTCCGCTCGCGTCGGGGGGCATGGGCCATGTCGCACTCGGGCAGGATGTCGTCCTGGCGCGACCGGTGGCGATCAAGGTCCTCAAGCCCGAGCTGGTCACCGCAGTCCGCGCCGAGCGATTCCTCCGCGAGGCGAGGAGCGCCGCCGGACTCTCCCACCCGAACGTGGTCAGGGTTCATCGGGGCGGAGAAGCGGACGGGCTTCCCTATTACATCATGGACTACCTGTCGGGTGACACGCTGGCCACCCGGCTCGAGCCCGGCCGGCTTGCCCCGCGCGAGGTGGTGCGGCTCGGCCTCGACCTCCTCTCCGCCCTCGGCGCCGCGCACGCTCGCAGGCTGATCCACCGCGACGTGAAGCCCGCCAACATCTTCCTCGTCGGCAGCCGTGCCCTCCTGACCGATTTCGGGATCGCCTACGCGCTCGACTCGGACCTGACGACGTTGACGCGAGACGGCGAGCTGCCGGCTACGCCGGCGTACATCTCTCCCGAGCAGCTGCACGATCAGCCGGTGACCGAAGCGACCGATATCTATGCTACGGGCCTGGTGCTGTACGAGGCCGCCACCGGCTCGCGATGGCAGCCGCTCACGCCTCCGGCGGACGGGACTTGGGCCAGGGTGCCGGGCTTCCTGCGCGCCCCCCTCCGAAAGGCGCTGCAGCTCAAGCCGGAGGAACGCTGGCCCAAGGCCGCCGCCTTCGCGGAGGCGCTCGCCTCGGCCGAGCGGCGGGACCTGCGGAATCGGCTGGTTGGCGGTGCCGTCGGTGTGGCCGGCGCACTCGGGCTGCTGGCATGGTGGGGACCCCGACCCCCCTGCCTCTTTCGAGACTGCAAGCGTCCCGTGGAACTGGTAGTGGCCCCGTTCGCGGTGGAGGGGCTGCCGGACTCCAGTCTGGGCCCCCGGCTGGCCAACCTGACCGCCTGGTCGGTGCAGATGCTGACCGATCTCAAGGTCGCGCCACGCGATCGAGTCTTCGGTGTCTGGAAGGGAGCGGGCAACGCGCCTCGGGACAGGGTATACGATCTGATGCGCTCTGCCCGGAGCGACTACGGTGCCTACGCGCTGCTCCGGGCCCGGGGCCCACAGCTCGAGGCTCGGCTCCTGGTCATCGGCCGCGACAAGAAGACCGTGTTTCAGGGCAGCTTCACGGCCGATCCGGCGGACCCGTCCGCGCTGGCGGACTCGATCGCGCTCATCACCGCGAGCGCGGTGCTTTCCGAACGGCTCCCTCACGAGCTGCCCGCCAACGTGCCGTTGCCGGCTCGTACCGAATTTCAGGCAGGCGAGGAGGCGTTCGCGCGGGACGCGTGGCTCACCGCCGAGCGACACTATCTCCGAGCGCTGGAGCTCGACAGCGATTTCGTGCTCGCGGCGTGGCGATTGGGCAATGCGCGCCGGTGGATGCCGCTCCGCCCGGGGCCGCCCTATCCGCCCGGCCTGTACGAGATGTTCCGGGCCGATCGGTCCTCGGTCGGGGACGTGGACGGATACCTGATCGAGGCCCAGTTCCGCCCTTCGGGGGCAGCCCGTTTCGCGGAGTACGAGAAGGCCGTGCGCGTGGCCCGCCGCGATCCGTATCCGGCCCTGCTGTACGGCGACGAGCTGTTTCACCGCGGGGCGCTCGCCGGCCATCCCCTCCGCGAGGCGGTGCTGATGCTGGAGCGCGCCGTCGCCCTCGACTCTACGCTGGCGCCGGCCTGGGAGCACCTCGCCTGGGCCCGCATCCGCCTGGGCGACGAGGCTCAGGCGGCCGACGCGCTGCAGAGACTGGAGCAGGTCGCGGGTCGGCCCGAGGAGTCGGAGATCTATCTCCCGAAGTTCCTGCGGATCGCCTACGAGCTTCGCTTCGGTGGCGCGCGGTCGGGGAATGTTGCCGCCGGTCTCGTCACCACCCCGGGCGCGCTGCCGCTGGCCGCGCGCGGGGCGATGTCGTTCGACCTCCCTCAGGCACAAGTCGAGCTGGGCGGCGCGCTGGCCCAGGTGGGCGAAGGCCGGGTCCAGCGAGCCTCGGGCCGAGTCGCACAGGGCGTCGCGCTGGTCGCGCTGGGGCGGCCGCGTCAGGCGCTCGCGGCATTCGACTCCGCCGCGCTGCTCTTTCCTCGCTCGACGGAGGCGGCGCTTCAGGCCGCGGAGTGGCGGGTCGTCCCCGCAGCACTCGGCGTGCCCGGCACCGCTCCGGCCGAGCGGGAGTACGGCCGATCGGTGCTCCGGGAGCTGGCGGTGGATTCGGCACTCGGCCCGCGAGCCGCCTGGGCGCTGGCGCTCGATGCCCTGACTCGCGGCGACCGTGTCGAGGCCGCCTCCTGGCGCACGCGTGCGGCGTCGGATGCCAG
>DATCWW010000100.1:0-16779 GCA_036566145.1 Gemmatimonadales bacterium | reverse complement strand
GGCGGCGGTGGCGCAGGTCCCGGGCGACGTAAACCGTGGCCATGCCGCCTGCCCCAAGCTCCCGCTCGATCTCGTAGCGTCCGGCCAGCGACGCGGCGAGGCGATCCACGATATCGCTCATGAGAAGGGCAATCTAGCGCGTCAGATAGGTCTCGAAGAATCCCTGGCCTTCATCCTGAAGGGCGTTTCCGCCTACGCGCCCGCGCAGGGTGAAGTCGCCGCGCATCTGGAGGAAGGTCCGGCGGAAGGAGCCCGCGGACATGTCCGTGGCGAGCGCGTGCGCCACGCGGACCCGGAGCGTCACCGTGTCGCGCTCCCAGGTGCCCACCAGGGAAAACCGCTCGGGCGCCGACACGCCGCGCGCCCCTTCGGCCGGCTGGGCGCCGGTGTAGTCGATGCGGCGGAAGCGGAGGACGCGCCGCACGCCGAGCGAATCGACCAGGGTGAGAAAGAACGGCGAGGTCGACCGGTCCGGGGCGTACACCCCGCCATAGAGCAGGCTGAGGTCTCGTCCGGTGCCCTCACCCCATTCCCAGGTGACCGCGCGCCAGACACCCCAGTTGTGGTCGTGATACGCGGGGGAATGGCGGACCTCGGAGCACCGGGAGCCGATGCAGATCCGGCCTGAGGCATCGGCGGCCAGAGCGGGGACCACGTAGCCGGAGAGAAACGCGTCGTCCCGAAGCTCCACCGGCGGGAAATAGCGATTGGCGCGCGGCGTCATGGTGAGGTCGAGGCGCAGCGGTCCGCCTGGGCCGGCTGCGGTGCCTCGAAGGTGGTACACGCCGTCCCGCTGGCGCACGGTGCTCTCGCCGAGGGTGAGGTCGGCCCCGGTGGTGTCGAGGCGGACCTGGGTTGCGGGATAGTCGGCGGTGAATCGCTCGTAGCGGCCGTCGGGTCGGCGGTGGGTGACGAGCAGCCGCCCGCCCCAGCGGTCGGCCGGCTCCGGCGTCCGGCTCAGCGCCCCTCCGACCAGGTAGGTGATGTACCACCACTCATCCGGGCCGGTGACGAGGTTGTAGTACTGCCATTCTCCCCAGCTGGAGTCGGGCCGGACGGGGAGATGAAACGCGTCGAGCTCGTCGTAGAGCTGCTGAGCGGTCGGGGCCACGTAGGCGCGGTCACGGGGGGAGTCGGTCCAGCGGCCCGCCACGACCTGGAGTCCGGCCCCCACCGCGTCGGCCCGGCTGGGGATCTCGGCGCCGGCCCGCACCGCGACCGGCTCGCACCGGGGCCGGACCGGGCAGAGATAGACCAGCTTCCCCTCGATCGCGGGAGCGACGGTCCGAATGGTTCCCGCGGCCCGGGGCCCTCCCAGTACCTGGCGGGTGAGAAAGCGGGCACGCTCGATGGTGAAGAACATCCCGCTCAGGCCGCCGGTGCGCATCGCCTCGACATCGATGCCCTGGGGAAGCACCGTCACTTCCCCGCCGCCCACCAGGGAGACGTCGCGCGACTGGTCCAGCATCGCCTCACCGACGGAGAGCAGCACCACCATCACCGCCACCCCGAGCGCGAAACCGAGGAGGAGAAAGGCGGAACGGACCTTCCTGACCCAGAGGTGGCGGAACGCGAGGGTGGTGATCACCGGGCCACGATCCTTCCATCGAGCATGGTGACCGTGCGGCTCGCCTCGCGGGCCAGGCGCTCGTCGTGCGTGACCACGACCAGCGTCGCCCCCTCGCGGTTGAGGCGGCGGAAGAGCTCGAGGATCTCCTGGCCGGTCGCCGCGTCGAGCTCCCCGGTCGGCTCGTCGGCGAGGAGCACGGCGGGCCGGTTGGCCAACGCCCGGGCGATCGCGACCCGCTGCATCTCGCCTCCCGAGAGCTGGGTCGCCCGATGCCCGGCGCGCGCGGCCAGGCCCACATACTCGAGCAGCTCGATCGCGCGAGCCCGCCGCTCGGCCGGCCGCACGCCGGCTTCGGCCATGGGGAGCTCGACGTTTTCCCGGGCTGTCAGCATGGGCAACAGGTGGAAGCGTTGAAAAATGAAGCCCAGCCGCAGAAGGCGAAGCCGAGTGAGCTCCCGGTCGGACAGGCGCTCCAACCGGGTGCCGAGCACCTCCACGGAGCCGCCCGACGGCGTGTCGATCCCGCCCAGCAGCTGCAACAGGGTGGACTTGCCGCTGCCCGACGGTCCCACGATCGCCACGTGCTCGCCGCGGCAGACCGAGAGCGAGACACCGCGCAGCGCGTGGACCGTCTCCCCGCCGACGGGATAGTCCTTCCGCAGGTCGTGGGCGACGAGAACCGCGTCGGGGTGGACCGGGGCGCTCAGGTCGCCTCCGCCCGCAAGGTGGCCGCGATCGGCGCCCGTGCCGCGAGCCAGGCGGGGTAGAGTCCGGCGAGGGAGCCGGTCACCAGGAGGACGATCGCGGCCCGGGTCAGGGTGTCGGCACGCGGCACGAAGAAGGAGAAGGCCGCCGGGAGACCGGGGAAGCTGGTGAGGATGGCGTCGAGATAGCGCGCCGTCGCCAGCCCCAGCAGGACTCCCAGGATCGAGCCGATCGCGGTCAGCGCGATCCCCTCGGCCAGGACCTGGCGCACGACGGTCGCCCGACCGAGGCCGATCGCCCGCAGGGTGGCGATCTCGCCGAGGCGCTCGTTCACGGTGATGGTGAGCAGGGTGCCGATCAACAGCACGGTGACCACCAGGCTCATCGCGCCGAGCACGTGGGAGAGCTGGGTGAAGTAGGCGAGTCGGCGCCGGGCCTGGGCCACCAGCTCGACGACGCTGTTCACCTCCAGCGTGGGATAGCGCGCCCGAAGCCGCGAGACGAGCGGCTCGACCATGCTGTCCGAACGGGCCCGCACCAGGACGAGGGACGCGGGATCGGTCGTCGACTGACGGGCGAGACGCTGCATCACCGGCAGCACGGCACCCACCGAGGGCTGGCCGCGGAAATCGTAGAGCCACTCCACCATGCCGCGGACGACCAGGGCGCGATCCTCGCCGGCGGCGGCGATCTGGGGATCGAGCCGGCCGGCCAGCACGATCGTGTCGCCCACGCGCGCGTTGCCGAGCAGGGCCGCCGCGGGGGCGCTGACCAGAAGCCCGCTGGTGTCACCGGGCGCGAGGTCGGCTCCGGCCACGACACGGTAGACGCCTTGCGACTCGGGCTGCACGCCGTAGCCGAAGAGGGTCAGCAGTGAATCGGGGGTCCGGGCGTAGACTGCCGTTCCCAGGATCGCTCCCGCGGTGGCGATCTCGGGATCGGACCGGAACGCTCGCACCAGACCCGTGGCCCCCGACAGGGAGGCCTCGGTATCGAACGGCAGGGTGCCCTTGGGGGTGATCCGGATCTGATAGCCGCGCTGGAGCAGCATGTCCGAGAAGGATTTGTCGATGCCGCCGCTGAGCATGACCATGTCGAGCAACATGGCCGCGGCCACCGCGATGCCCGCGAGGGAAAGTCCGGTGCGAAGCGGGTGCCGGCCCAGGCTTCGGAGACCCCAACCTAGGCCGGTCACGCCCGGCCCCAGAGCACCATGGGCCGGGTGCGGACCAGGCGCGCCGCGGCGATGGCGCCCGCGGCCAGGCCGAGCGCCAGGGAGAGTCCGACGCCGACCCCCACGATCCTCGGCGTGATCACGGAGAAGATCAGCTGCGTGTCGAAGAAGCGTCGGTAGTAGGCGTTGGTGACGGCGCCCGCGACGAACGCGATGCCGATGCCCAACACCGATCCCGCCACGGCCAGCACCGCCGCCTCGAGCAGCAGGGCGTAGAAGATGGTCCGACGGCGGACGCCGACGAAGCGCATCACCGCGGCATCGAGGCGCCGCTCCTCGACCTTGAGGAGCATGACGCAGAGCAGGAAGACGGCACTCGCGACGATGGTGATGACGGCGATGGCCCGGTGGAAGCGACTCACCACCTTGAAGGTCTGGGAGGACTCCGACGCGATTTCCGCGGAGGGGAACGCCCGGAAACCGAAGGCGCTCTGGTTGAGCTCGGCCGCGGCCGAGTCAGGGGAGATTCCCGGGGCCAGCGCCAGCCCGAAGCGATCCACCCGATCGGGCGCCCCCACCAGCTCGGCCAAATCGGGCAGGTGGAAGCGGGCCTGGAGGGCGCGCCGGGCGATGTCCGCGGGATCGGGACGGGGTTGGTAGATCGCGCGCACTACCCCGAGGCGGAGGAGCGAATCCGGCGAGGTGCCCAGACGGACGGTGTCGCCCACGCCGAGGCCCAGGCGCGCGGCGGTCGCCCGCTCCAGCGCGAAGTCCACCACCTGGGCCTGTCCGGCGGGAGCGGCGAGGACGCCGAGGAGCACCGCACACACGAGCGCGCGCATGGGTGCAAGGTATCCCCGGTCGGGCGCGACGGTCTGTGCGCTCGGCTACCGGGTGAAGGGGTGCTCGAAGCTCAGATAGAGGAAGAGCGCATCGGGGCCGGCCTCGGGCCCGATCGCAACGGTGTACGCGACACCCGGGACGACCTGGAGGCCGCCGGCGAGGTCGTGAGCCCAGCGGACACCGGGGTTGAGGTAGACGCCGTCGGGATCGAGCCAGACCGCTTCGACCAGCAGGTTGACCGAGCGGCGCAGGCGATAGATGGCGCTGGCGCCGAGGTTGAAGTCGGCCGACGAGGAGACGACGGTCACGCCGGCGTTCCAGTGGGTGACCAGCGCCGGACTCACCACCCAGCTGACCGGGAGGTTGGCCTGCACACCGACGTCGCCGGTCCCCCGTCCCTCCGCCTTGCTGCCGGTCGGAAGCAGCAACGAGGCGCGAGGGGCGACATGGACCGCCGTCGCGCCGTCGGCGGACTCGCGGGCGACCAGCTGATAGCGGTAGTTGAGCGCCACGTCGCCGATGCCGGCCCCCGAGCCGCCCTCGGGGTTCACTATCGGGAGCGTGTAGCTGAGCTGGTTGGTGATGCCGCCGAGCGGCCACTCCTGGGTGAAGGCGTAATTCCAGGCCCCACCCCCATGAGGCCGGGAGAAGGTGCTGATGTGCTGCACCACGCCGGCTTCCTGGTTGTACGCCTCCTCGATCAGGAAGCTGTTGTCGGAGATGTTCTGAGCGCGAACGGAGAACGGACCCAGCGCTGTCCAGCTCAGCAGGAGGGCGAACGGCGAAAGGCGAAGGTCCGCAAGCGCCCGGCGGATCAGGCCAGCCACTCGCGGAAGGTCCCGAGCAGGAGCCAGACGTTGAGACCCATGATGACGACCGCCACCGTCCAGGCGACCGCCTTGAGCACCGTGCCGTTGACGAAGTCGCCCATCTTGGCCCGCTCGCTGGTGAACTGCACCAGCGGGACCACGGCGAAGGAGAGCTGCAGACTGAGGATCACCTGGCTCAGGATCAGCAGGGCCCCGGCGCCGTGCTCGCCGTACATCGCGGTCACGATCACGGCCGGGATGATGGCGATGAGCCGGGTGATGAGGCGGCGGAGCCAGGCGGGAAGACGGATGTTGAGGAATCCTTCCATCACGATCTGCCCTGCCAGGGTTCCGGTGATGGTCGAGTTCTGTCCCGAGGCGAGCAGCGCCACCGCAAACAGGGTGCTGGCGAACGTAGTCCCCAGCAGCGGGGTCAGCAGCCGGTAGGCGTCGCCGATGTCGGCCACGTCCTGGTGGCCGGTGTGGTGGAAGGTGGCCGCCGCCAGGATCAGGATGGCCGCGTTGATGAAGAAGGCGAACAGCAGGGCCACCGTGGAATCCAGGGTGGCGAAGCGCACCGCCTCGCGCTTGGAATCGTCGTCGGGCAGCACCTTCCGGGTCTGCACGATGGAGGAGTGCAGGTAGAGATTGTGCGGCATCACGGTGGCGCCGAGAATGCCGATCGCGATGTAGAGCATCGCCGGGTTGGTGACGATCTGCGCCGTCGGGACCAGGCCGCCGAGCACGCCGGCCATGTCGGGCCGGGCCATCACCAGCTCCACCGCGAAGCACGCGCCGATGGTGGCGATCAGCGTGATGATGAAGGCCTCGAGGTAGCGGAACCCCTTGTGCTGCAGCAGCAGGATGAGCAGCACGTCCAGCGCGGTGAGGCAGACGCCCCACACCAGCGGAATGCCGAACAACAGGTTGAGCGCGATCGCCGAGCCGATCACCTCGGCCAGATCGCACGCGGCGATGGCGATCTCGCAGAGCACCCAGAGCACGAAGCTCACCGGCCGGGAATAGTGGTCGCGGCAGGCCTGGGCGAGGTCGCGCCCGGTCACGATGCCCAGCTTGAGGGCGAGCGACTGGAGCAGGATCGCCATCAGGTTGGACAGCAGGATGACGCTCAGCAGGGTGTAGCCGAAGCGGGCTCCGCCGGCGAGGTCGGTGGCCCAGTTGCCCGGGTCCATGTAGCCCACGGCCACCATGTACCCCGGTCCCGCGAAGGCCAGCGCCTTGCGCCAGAAGGAGACGCCTCGCGGAATGCCGACGGTGGCGTGCGACTCGGGCAGACTCGGATTGAGGCGGGGATAGCGCCAGCCGGTCAGCTGCTCGATCGGGCCCGACGGTACCGCGCTCACGCGTCCTCTCCCAGCGGCACGCACCGCAGCACGTGGCCCAGCTCGTGACCGATCACGTGCGACTGCCCCTCGACCTCGATCGTGATGGGCCCGTGGAACGGCTGCCGGTCCACCACGATGACCCGGGCGCCCGGCTGGAGCCCGATGGATGCGATGTACCGGAGCCGCTCGGGGTCGCTCTCGTCTACCCGCCGCAGCTCGACCAGGATCCCCTCAGGCAGCTCGGAAAGCGGCGTGCTGGCCGGCTCGTGGATGGCGCCGTCGACATCGGGGATGGGGTCGCCGTGCGGGTCGACGCTCGGATGCCCCAGCACGGAGGCCATCCGCTCGACCAGCTGGTCCGACACCGCATGCTCCAGCCGCTCGGCCTCGTCGTGGACGGTGTCCCAGGTGTAGCCGAGGAAGGCGACGAGATAGGCTTCGATGAGCCGATGCCGGCGGATGGTACGGAGGGCGGCCCGGCGCCCCTCCTCGGTGAGCTGGACTCCCTTGTAGGGCACATGCTCGAGGAGGCCGTGCTCGCTCAGCCGCTTGACCATGCCGCTGACCGAGGCCGGCGCGAGCTCGAGAAGGTTGGCGATCTCGCTCGTTCCCGCGGCCCGCCCCTCCGGCGTAAGCCGGTAAATGGCCTTGAGATAATCCTCTACGGACCGGGTGAGTGGCTCGTGCTGGACGCCTGCGTTCATCCGAACTTCCAGATTAGGAATGACTAATTCTGGAGTAAGCGAGGACGAACGTCAAGCCCTCGCAGCTAGATCAGCCGGAGGAGGTCACTCACGATCCGCTCGGTCAGGCCCCAGACCACGCCTTCGTCCACCCGGTAGGCGGCGAAGTGTCGCCGCTCGCCCCGAATGTCGAGCTCGACAGTGTCGCGGGTGCCGGAGTCGAGCAGATGGTCGAGGGAGACCCAACGGACGGCGGCGACCTCGGGATTGAGGTGGAGCGCGGGCCGGGCCGGGAGCGTAAAGACGAAGGGACGGACCGCGATGGGAGGGAGCACCGGTGTGCGGGGAACGACGTCATCGAGGCTGCCGGCGAGCCGCTCGCGCGAGGGGGAATAACCCACCTCCTCGGCGGTCTCCCGGATGGCGGTCGCGACGAGATCGGAGTCCTCCGCCGCCTGCCGGCCGCCGGGAAGCGCCATGTGTCCCGACCACGGATCACCCAGTCGCTCGGCCCGGCGGATCAGGAGCAGGCCGTCGGGATCGGGCGCGAGCAGAAGCGCCACGGCAGCCCAGATGAGCGGGCCACCCGCGGTGTCTACCTGCGGCTGGTGATCGGCGAGGCGCTCCCGGAGGCGGAGGAGCCGGGTCGTCAGTGCTGGTGGTTGTGGCAGGATCCGCCGCAGCACCCGCCGGATGCGGGCGGACCGAGGCGACTGAAGTCGGCGGGCTTGCCCGCGGTCGCCGGGCGCGCGGTGAGCGACATCCGCCGCTCGAGCTTGCGCCCCCGGCACTCGGGGCAAGCGACCTCGGTGTCGGAGCGGACGAGCTGCTCGAACTCGGTGTCGCAAGCGGCGCAGCGGTACGAGTAGATGGGCATGCCGGAGATTAGCCGGCCCGCGACGAGTTGGCCAGCGGATCGTGACCCACCAGGCGCAGGCTCTCCTCCCAGAGCCGCCGAGCCGCGGCCTCGTCGTAGGATGCCGCGGACGACCTGGTCTCCGTGCAGCGATCGAAGTAGTGCCCCGAGATGCCGGCCACTTCGGGCGAAGCGGCCAGATACAGAATCGGCTCGGCCCCGCGCTCGGGAGTTATTCCGAAGCTCCGCCGGCCCGCCGGCATACCCAGATAGTCGGAGAGCAGCCCGGTCGCGACCACACCGGGATGCACAGCGTTGACCGTCACTCCGCTTCCCTCGAGCCGGCGCGCGAGCTCATGGGTGAACAGGATGTTCGCCAGCTTGGTCTGTCCGTAGACCCGATCGCGCCGGTAGTCGCGCTCGCTCATCAGGTCGTCGAATTCGAGTCGCTGTCCCGCGTGGGCGCCCGACGAGACGTTCACGATCCGCGCCGGCGCGCCGGCGCGCAGCGCGTCGAGCAGCCGCACGGTCATGAGGAAGGCCGCGAGATGGTTGACCGCGAATTGGCGCTCGAGACCGTCGGCGGTCACCTCGCGGCGCCGGGTGATGATCCCCGCGTTGTTGATGAGCAGTCCAATGCGAGGGTGCCGGCGAGCGATTTCCTCCGCGGCGGAGCGGACCGAGGCCAGCGAAGCGAGGTCGGCACGGACCACCTCGGCGTGGCCGTTCCGCTGCTGGATCGCCTCGGCGACGAGCTCGCCCTGGGCCGGATTCCGGACCGCCAGCACCACGCGGGCGCCGAGAGCGGCGAGCCGCTCGGCCACCGGCCTCCCGATGCCGCGAGTGGCGCCCGTCACCACGGCCACGACGCCGTCGAGCCGTGCCAGCGAACGTCCCTGACAATCCATCGGTCAGGCCAGGTGGGCGGCGAAGAAGCCGAGGGTCTCGTCGGCCACGAGGCGGAAGGCCGGCGTCTCACCGCGCCACGGATGCACCGTGCCGAAGGTGTGCCCGGCCCCGGCGATGGGCAGGTGGCGGGCGAGATCGCCCTTGGCGGCCGCGTGGAGCGCCTCGGCTTCGAGCGACGAAACCGACTCGTCCTCGGCGCCGTGCACGATGAGCCAGGGAATCGCGAGCCGTCCGGCGGCGCCGAGAATGTCCAGGCGAAGGGCGGCGTGGCTGTCGATGTCGTCCAGGACGTCGGGGTAGAGGGGCAGCCGCTGTCCGGTCCGCGCGTTCACGATCTCCTTGGCTCCCGCCTCCCGCCAGGCCCGCTGCTCCGCCGGACTCCAGCGCTCGACGCTGCTGATGGCGGCCCAGGTCGCCAGCGCGGCAATCCGGCGGTCTTCGGCGGCCGCGAGCACGCCGACGCCGCCACCGCGCGAGTGTCCCACCAGTCCGATCGAGCTCGGCGGCGCGACGCCCAGCGCGCCGCGAGCGAGGGCCTCTACGACCTTGAGCGTGTCGTCGAGCTCCGCCGAATAGGTGTTATGTCCGAAGCGCTCGACCAGGGTGAAGTCGCCTGCGTCGTCCACCCCGCTGCCGCTCGGGTTCATGCTGACGGCGCTGAGCCCGGCCCGCGCGAGGCGATCGGCGAAGGGCGGGAACATGCCCCAGTCCTTGAATCCCTTGAACCCCGGCACCACCACGACCGCCGGCCTGGGCGATGCGCGGCCGCCGGCCCGCACGTCGATCAGGATCTCGCCGAGGGCGCCCGGGACGGTGTGCTTGGTCAGGGTAGGCGTGGCCATGCTGTATGCTAACGACCCCTACGCGACGGCAGCTTCCAGCAGCTCCAGCTCTCCGGCCCCGGCGTCGAGCCGGGCGCGCACGCCGAGCGGCAGGGTCCATTGGTCGTCGATGTGCCCGACCGGAAATCCGAAGGCCACCGGCACGCCGAGCGGCTCGAAGTAGGTGGCGAGAACCTCGTCGAAGCCGAAGGCGCCGTCGCTCATGTGGCGCTGCAGCTGGGTGAATCGCCCGACGGCGACGCCGGCCAGGCCGGCCAGCACGCCCGCCGCGCGCAGGTGCGCGAGCATGCGGTCCACCCGGTAGAGATCCTCACCCACGTCCTCGAGGAAGAGGATCGCTCCATCGAGGCCGGGCCAGTGCGGCGTCCCCACCAGGCACTGGAGCAGACTCAGATTGCCGCCCATGAGCGGCCCTTCGGCCACCCCGGGCCGAAGGGTCAGGATCCGGTTCTCCTTGGGCACCAGCACGCCGGCGGGCTCCGGCAAGCGGCCGAGCCGGCCGGCCGGCTCGGCGCCGGCGAGGACTCGCTCGAAGTGGAATCGGCTGAAGGCCGGCATGGGTGCGCGCGCGGTCGGGCCGTGAAAAGTGACCAGTCCCGCGTGGCGTACGGCGGCTAGCAGCAGGGCGGTGATATCGCTGTAGCCTACGATGGCCTTGGGCCGGTCCCGCAGGGGCTGGAAGGCGACCCGGTCGAGAATGCGGGTGACGCCGTATCCACCACGAATGCACCAGATGGCATCAATGGAGGGATCCGCAATAGCCTGATTGAGATCGGCGAGCCGATCGTCGTCGGTACCGGCGAGATAGCCGTGCCTCCCCCCCGCGTGGGGCGCCAGGACGGGAACGTAATCCAGCGCACGGCAGAGCGCCTCGGCGCGGTGTAGATCATCCCGGTCCAGCAGCGGCCCCGCCGGTGCCACCAACGCGACACGTTGTCCCCGCGCGAGTCGTGGAGGCCGAACGAGGCGTTTTGACCCCATAATCGCTCCGCTGTAGATTGCCGACACCTTCACCCGGGAGAACGGCTGTGCGTGCTTCGCAGCCCGCGTTGCTCGCCGCCGGTCGCGTCATCACTGAACTGCGGGATCAGATGGTCGTGCAATGGGCCGACTGGCTCGGCGACCGGATCACCGCCGCCCCCACGATACCCCGTCCCACCGTGGAGCGGGAGTTCCGCCTCCTGCTCGACGTCATCGCCGAGATGGTCGGCCCGCTCCGTCGGGAAGTCAACACGATCTGGTTCAGCGTCTGCGAACATTACGGCCGCGTCGCCGCCGCGCGGGGACTCGCGGCGGGCGAGGTCGTCGAGGAGCTGCAGTTCCTCCGCGAGCTGCTGACCCGCAACCTGGCGCCGGTGCTGGCCGCGATGCGCGCCCGCCAGGGCATGGCCATCATGCTCCGGCTCAACCGGGTGATCGACAAAGGTATCGCGGTCGCCGTCGTGGGGTACACCGACGCGCTGGTGGCCACCCTGTTCGCCCAGAACGGCGTGCCGGCGCTGGATACCGAATACGACGCGGGCGAGGTCGAGCGCCAGCTGGACGGGATCGAGCAGGAGCTCCACGCGATCGTGAAGCAACAACCGCGCTAGCCGCGCGACCTTCACATGCCGTCCTGGCTCGAGCTGCTGCCGGCCTTGCCATGGCTCGCGCCCTTCGCAGTCATTCCCCGGCTCGCCAAGCTTCGTCCCAACCTGTCCGACAGCCCGACCGCGTCCGACGGGCTGGTGTCGGTGATCATTCCGGCCCGGAACGAGCGCGCGGTGATCGAGACCGTGGTCACCTCGGTGCTGGCGAGCGCCTACCGCCCGATCGAGGTCCTGGTAATCGACGATCGCTCCACCGACGACACCGCGGCTCGGGTGGGCGAGCTGGCTCGGCGCGATCCTCGGCTACGGCTCATCGCCGGTGAGGAATTGCCGCCCGGATGGTACGGCAAGCCGTGGGCATGCCTGCAGGGCTACCGGGCGGCCCGCGGCGATCTGCTGCTCTTCACCGACGCCGACACCCGCCACGCGCCCGAGCTCCTGGGCCGAGCGGTGGGCGCCCTTCGCGAGACCGGGGCCGACCTGCTGACCATCGCGCCGCGCCAGCGATGCGAGACGTTCTGGGAGCGGATCGTCATGCCCCAGATCTGGCTGCTCCTGGGGGTGCGCTACCACCCGGCGCGGGTCAATCATTCCCGCCGGCCTCGCGACGTCATCGCCAACGGTCAGTTCATCCTGATGCCGCGGGCGAGCTACGAGGCAGTCGGAACGCACGAAGCGGTGCGGGGCGATGTAGCCGAGGATCTCGCCCTGGCTCAGGCAGTGGTGGGACGAGGAGGCCGGCTCCATTTCGCCTTCGCCGAACGGCTGATGGAGACGAGGATGTACCAGGGGCTCGGGGCGCTGATCGAGGGGTGGTCGAAGAACGTGTATCTGGGTGGGCGGCGATCGTTTCCCGAGGAGCCGGTCCTGCGCGCGCTCGTCCCGGTGATACTGGCGCTCGCGTTCTGCTTCTGGCTGACTCCGCCGTCGGCGCTGGTGTTCGGCGTGCTCGCCGGTGCTCCCGCGCCATCCGCGATCGTCGCCACAGGGCTAGGCGCCCTGTTCTGGTGCCTGATCTGCTTCGGAATGCAGATTCCGGCGATCTACGGTCTGGGTTATCCGCTCGGCGCGGCGGTGGCGCTCTACATCGCCGCGCGGAGCACCCTGCGCGGACGCCGCCGCGTCGAATGGCGGGGCCGGACGTACACCGACCCCGACCTGTCCTAACGTCGCTCCACGGACACGTTCTGGCTGGGGATCGCCCCGCCGAGCACCCTGCCCGTCCCGTCCACCTTGAGACGGTACTCAACCTTGCCGATGTCCAGTGCGAGCGAGTCGGTGCCGACCCGCTGCACCTTCGCGCTCACGGTCTGTCCCCCGCCGAGGTTGAAGAACGGCACCGCGTCGGCGGCGGCGCCCGGTACCCGGCTGCGACGCACCGCCTGCTCCAGCAGCGCGAACGACATGTTCAGGTAGGGAATCGCCCCTCGCTCCGTGCCGAACACCCGGGTCTCGATGTTCTGGCTGATCACGGCGTCCACCGCGGCGCTGTCCTCCCGGAAGATCACCCGCGCGCGCTGGACCAGCTTCTGCTTGACCCGGCCGCTGTCGGAGTCCTCCCGCACGGCGACGTCGATCATCGGTACGGTTGCGTCCGGCGCGATCACCGCGGTGTAGCGCTGCGAGGTATTCCGGGAGTTATGGATCGCGAGGACGCCTTCGATGTTGGTGTCCCGCCGAGTGAAGCGTTCGGTGGCGACCGTGTCCTCTCCATGGCGCACGACGAACGTTCCGCTGTCGGCCGGCGCCTGGGCGGCGAGCGGAGTCATCGGAAGGACGAGAAGCAGCAGGACACGACCGCGTCGCAGGTAGCTCATTGGCTCGCAAGAGGTTGAAGGACAGAGATGGGGCATCCATTGCCGGAGGATCGTAGTGGCGGCGGCAGGACGATGCAATTCCGTCCCTGCCTGCGGCGAGGGGGTTCCGCAAGGGTCGAGCCGGAACGGTAGGCTGGTGGCCTGTCCGCCGGAGTCGCCGTGCACCCCGACTGGTGCCTCGACCGAATTCATACCGTAGACGACCTGCCCGCCTGGCTCTGCGGCCTGGGGCACGAGCCGCTGTGGGAGCCGCTTCCGGAGGAGCGCCGGAGCGGGCAGGGTGGGTCCAGACCAGTCGTGGTCGGCCGGAACGGTGAATTCGCCTGGTACGCCGTGGGAGCAGACGACGCCGAAGCCCAGGCCAGGAGGCTGGCTCGACGCCTGGCGACCCGGGGGCGTCTCGCGGGTGTCCTGGGGCTCGATCCGAAAGGCCGTCGGCTGACCCTGGCGGTTGCCTTCGATGGCCTCCCGGTCCTCACAGTCGAGCTCGACCGTGCCGATCCGGTGCACATCGCCGCGCTCGGCCGGCTGCGCCCCACGCAGGGAGAAAGCACGGCGTCGTATGCCGCCCGGGCCGCCGAGGCGGTCTCGGGGGAGGGGGTGGGACGCCGATTCTTCCAGGCGTTCCAGACCACGCTCGCCGGCATGGCCGCCGACCTGCGCGGGCCCATCCCCGCCGACGACCGACAGACGCTGGCCCTTCTGCAGCTCACCCGGGTGCTCTTCCTCTACTTCATCCAGGCCAAGGGGTGGCTGGGCGGGCGCGACCGATTCCTGGCCGAAGAAGTGGACCGTTGTCTCTCGCGCAAACGGCGGGTCCACCGGGACCTGCTCCGCCCACTCTTCTTCGGCACCCTCAATCGCCCGGCTGACCAGCGAACCCGCACGGCATCGAGCTTCGGGTCGGTCCCGTTCCTGAACGGGGGACTGTTCGAGCCGCATCCGCTGGAGCGCCGCTATCGAGCCGACCTGGGGAACGAGCTCTGGCGCGACGCCTTCGACCGCCTGTTCGAGCGGTTCCACTTCACCGTCACCGAAGGCGATCAGCACGCGATCGCGCCCGACATGCTGGGCCGGGTGTTCGAGGGGGTGATGGCCCCGGATACCCGTCGCTCGTCGGGCACCTACTACACCCCCTCGGGCCTGGTCGGCTCGGTGCTCGAGGCGGCCCTCGTCGCCCTGGTCGCGGGCAGGCTGTGTTGCGCCGAGGCCGAGGCCGAGCGGCGGCTCACGGACGGCGTCGTGGAAGTGCGCCGACTGCTCCGCGGGATCACGCTGCTGGATCCGGCGTCGGGCTCCGGGGCCTTCCTGCTGAGCGCCCTGGAGCGCCTCACGAACGTGGCGGGGGGATCGAGGAGTGCCGCGGTCCGCCGCCGGATCCTGGAGCGCAGCCTGTTCGGGGTGGATCGCAATCCCGCGGCGGTACGGCTCACCGAGCTTCGACTCTGGCTCGCAGTGGTCGCAAGCGACCCGTCCGAGGATCCGACCTCGGTCCAGCCACTCCCCAACCTCGATTGCCTCATCCGCCAGGGAGATTCGCTGTTCGATCCGGTGGGCAGCGGGCTTCGGCCACCTCCCCGTGCAATGGCCGCTGAGCTCGCTCGGCTCCGGGGCCAGGTGGTGGTATCGAGCGGGCCGGACAAGCGGCGGCTGGTGCGGGAGCTGACCGGACTGGAAGCCCGGGTGGCCGAGCGCACGCTGGAAGAGGCGGAAGACAGGGCCGAGCAAGCCCTCGCCGAAGTACTGGCCCACGCCCGAGAGCGGGACCTGTTCGGACGCACGCGCGGTCTCGATCATGGTCTGGCCGAGGAGCTGTCGCAAGGTCGCGCCGAGATGCATCGCATCCGGCGGCTCCGGCGCGGCGTCGTGCGCGGGGGAGCGGTGCCCTGGTTCCACTACCAGGTCCAGTTCGCCGACGTGTTCGCCGCCGGCGGCTTCGACCTCGTCGTGGGCAACCCACCGTGGCTCCGCGCGGAGGCCATGGAGCCCGAGCTTCGCGCCCGGCTGGCGGCCCGCTACCGATGGTGGCGGCGGGGGCCGGGCACCTGGGGCAGCCGTCCCGATCTGGCGGTGGCGTTCCTCGAGCGTTCGGTGCAGCTCACGGGGACAGGCGGAGTCGTCGCCATGCTGGTGCCGGCCAAGATCGCGCGCGCCACCTACGGGGCCGAGGCGCGGCACGCGCTGGCGACCACGACGACGCTGATCGCGGTGGCGGACCTCACCGGCCGACCCGAGGCCGCGTTCGACGCCACCGTGTACCCGCTCGCGCTGGTCGCCCGACACACGCGTCCGCCGCCCGGGCACCGGGTCCGCACCCGGCTTGCTGTGGGCGGTCCAACAGTCCGGCAGGCCGCCCTCGCCAGTGGTGGGCCATGGATCCTGACCGGCGACCGCCTGCAAGCCTGTCTCGCCGGCCTCACGGCCGAGCATCCGCCGATCGGCGCCGTCATCCGGTGCCAGCTCGGCGTGAAAACCGGCGCCAACCGTGTGTTCCTCGACCCGCCGCTGACCGATGGTCCGTTGATACGCTGGGCGGTGAGAGGACGGGACCTGTGCGGGTTCACGGTCCGCGTCCTCCGCCGGCTTCTCTGGACCCACGCCCCCGACGGCTCGGCGCTGCGCGACCTGCCGCCGGAGGCCGAGGCCTACCTGGCCCGGCATCGCGCCGTGCTGCTTCGGAGAGTGGATCACGTCGGCGGGCCGCCGTGGACGCTGTTCCGGATCCGGGCCGCAACGGCACCCCACCGTGTCGTCTGGGCCGACGTGGCACGCTCGCTCTCGGCCGCCGCGCTCACCGGCGCCGAGGACGCGAGGCTGGTGCCGCTCAACAGCTGCTATGTGGCACCGACCAGCGACGCGACGACGGCGTGGCGGCTCGCCGCCTGGCTCAACACGACCTGGCTTCGCGCCGTCGCACGGACGGGCGCGCTGCCGGCCGCCGGTGGCTACGCTCGCTTCAACGCCACCACCGTCGGCGCGCTGCCATTGCCGACGGCGGTGCTCACCGATCCCCGGCTCGATCGACTGGCCCGTGACGGCCGCCTGGGCGCGCCGGTTCAGGACGAACTCGATGACATCGCCGCCGAGCATCTCGGGCTCGCGCCCAGGGCCCGGACGCTGCTTCGCCGGGCTGCTGCGGAGCGCGCCGAGCATCGTGGCTGAGTCGCTCGCCCCGATCGCCGACCCGCTGGTGACCGCGCTCCGCCAGGGCCCCTGGAGCCCGCCGGACCAGGTGGCGGCCGTGGTGGCTCAGGCACTGGGCTTCGAGACGGCTCCGGATCCAGCGCCTTCCTGGCTGCGTCCGGCGCAGATCCCCAGCTTCCGCCGAGTCCTCGCGGCGGTGCGCAGCCACGGCGGAGCGCTCCTCGCCGATCCGGTGGGAAGCGGGAAGACCTTCGTCGCGCTGGCGGTGGCCCGGGCTCTCGCTCCGCGGCGGCCGACCGCCTGCCTGGTCCCCGCGGCGCTGATCGATCAATGGCGCGCCACGGCGGAGGCTCTCGGTAGCTCGATCGTGGTCGGCAGCCACGAGGCCGCGAGCCGGGGCCGACTCCCCGACCAGGCGCGCGGCCTGGTGCTGATCGACGAAGCCCACCGGTTCCGGCATCCGCACACGAGGCGCTACCGTCGGGTGGCGCC
>DATCWW010000088.1:0-5116 GCA_036566145.1 Gemmatimonadales bacterium | reverse complement strand
GGGCATGACCGCCATCAAGGTCGCCGCGTTCGGCCGGGCGGTGAACGTCACGCTCGGCCTGCCGTTCCCGCGCACCTCTCCCGACCATGGGACTGCGCTCGACATCGCCGGTACCGGCAAGGCGGATGCGTCGAGCATGCGGGCGGCGCTGGAGCTGGCGGAGCGCCTGGCGAGGGGGAAAGGGGAGGGGGGAAGGGGGATGGGCGAACGGCGAAGGGCGAAGGGGGGCTGATCCGGATCTCAGCCCGCCACCCCTTCCCCCTTCGCCGTTCCCCCTTCGCCTTTCCCCTTTCCCGTTTCCCCCTGCTCCAGCCGCTCCATCAGCCCAAGATACGCCTCCAGCTTGAGCTTCTGCGCCGCCCGGTTCGCGACCAGTACCGCGCTGCACTGCAGGATCGTTTCCCGCTCGACCAGCCCGTTCGCCCGCAGCGTGTTCCCGGTGTCCACCAGATCCACGATCCAGTGGGCGAGATTGAGCAGCGGTGCGACCTCGACCGATCCGTACACCGTCACGATGTCCACCGGCCGCCCGCGGGCGCCGAAGTGCGCATGGGCGAGCCGGGGATACTTGGTGGCTACCCGCGCGGTGATGCCCCCCGGCAGGGCGGGATAGCCGGTCTCGGCGGGCGCGGCCACCACCAGGCGACAGCGACCGAAGCCCAGGTCCAGCGGCTCCAATACGTCGGCGCCGCTCTCGCGGAGCACGTCGCTGCCGGTGACGCCGAGGTCGGCCGCGCCCGACTCGACGTAGACCGGGACGTCGGCCGGCTTCACCACCAGGAACTCGATGCTCGGGTCGGTGGAGGGGACGAGCAACCGTCGGCCCGGGTCTCCCGCCGGTGCCGCGCCGGCGAGGCGGAACCGCTCCACCGATGGCTCGTAGAGCCGGCCCTTCGCCAGCGCGATCCGGAGCCGGCTCACGCCGGCACCTCCGCCAGCGTGTCGAGATCGAGGGAGAATCCCACCGCGGGCATCGGGCGGCCGAAGCGGCCCATCAGCTCGTCGTAGCGGCCACCCGCGCCGGCCGCGCGGCCCGCGCCCGCGACGTACACCTCGAAATGCACGCCGGTGTAATAGTCCAGCCCGCGGACCTCGCCCAGGTCGTAGACCACGTGGCTCCGCTCGTCCGGCGTGAGCGCGCCGTCCAGCTCGAGCAGGTGGGTGAGTCCCGCCGTGGCGCCGCGCGGAGCTTCGGGCAGGGCCGCCTCCAGCGCCTCGCGCCGGCCGATCACGAAGGGGAGGGTGACGAGGCTCCGCGCGTCGCCCGCCTCCCGGCCCAACGCCTGGGTGAGGGCCGCCCGGTCTTTCCGGTCGATCCACCGCCTGGCCTCGGCGCGGAGCGGGTCGTCGAGGGTGGCGAGGCCGGGTGCGAGCACGCCGGCGTGACCGAGATTGAGCTGGTAGTCGGCAAGCCCGGTCTCGCGCACGAGCGCGAGCGTGAGCCGCACGATCTCCACGTCCGCGTCCAGGCCCGCGGCACCCAGCAGCTCGGCGCCGACCTGCAGGGTTTCGCGGGGACGGCCACCGCGCTCGGGGTCCTGGCGGAAGACCTTTCCCGCGTAGCTCAGCCGGAGCGGCAGCTCGGCCCCGGCGAACGTGGTCGAGGCAACCCGTGCGAGGCTGGACGTGAAGTCGTAGCGCAGGGCGAGAATGCGACCGTCGCGGTCGGGGAACCGCACCAGTCGGGTCGCGACGCCGGGCCCGCCGGCGCGGAGGAACACGTCCTCGTACTCGAAGCTGGGAGGGATCAGCTCCTGGTAGCCGGCGCGCTCGAGGGCGGCGGCGGCGCTGCGCTGGAGCTGGCGCCGCCGCCGGGCGGCGTCACCCGTGAGGTCGAGGGCCCCTGGCGGGGTCGCGGCGAACGGGGGCAGCATGGCGCGGGAAGATAACGCCGGCTGTCAGGACGCCGAGCCGGCAATAGCCGCGCGCACCCGCCGGGCGAGCTGGTCGGCCGTGAACGGCTTGTCCAGCAGCTCGCCCCCGGCGGGGAGCGAGCCCTGGCGCTCGATCGCCTCTTCCGCGTACCCCGACATGTAGAGCACGCGGAGCGAGGGATGCTGGCCGATGAGGCGCTGGGCCAGTGCCGGGCCGCTCATGCCGGGCATGACGACGTCGGTGAGCAGGAGGTCGATCGAATCGGTGTTCCCGCCCAGGATCGCGAGCGCCAGGTCGGCGCTCGCCGCCTCGAGCACGCGGTAACCCTTGGCCCTGAGCACTCGGCAGGCGAGGGTGCGTACCGCCTCCTCGTCCTCCACCACGAGCACGGTTCCCGCCCCGCCCGGCGCCTCCGCCGGGCCGGGGCCGTCGTCCTCGAGGTACGTGGCCCCTACCGCGTGGGGCAGGTAGACGGTGAAGGTGCTCCCCTCGTTGAGCCGGGTGTGTACCCGGATGTGCCCGCCGCTCTGACGCACGATGCCGTACACGGTGGCGAGGCCGAGTCCGGTGCCCCGGCCCAGCTCCTTGGTCGTGAAGAACGGCTCGAACAGCCGGGCGCGGGTGCGGTCGTCCATGCCCACACCGGTGTCGCTCACCGAAAGCGCCGCATGCGGGCCCAGCAGCTCGCCTTCGTCCGGACCGGTGTGGGGAACGTGGGACCCGTCCAGAGTGAGCGTCCGGATGGTGAGGCAGCCGCCGGAGGACATCGCGTCGCGACCGTTGACGGCGAGGTTGGTGATGACCTGCTCCATCTGACCCGGGTCGGCGAGCACCAGGCCCAGCCTGGGATCGAGGTCGAGCCGCAGCTCGACGTGCTCGCCGATCACCCGGCGCAGCATGGTGCTGAGCTCGGTGACGACCTGGTTGAGGTTGAGCAGGCGGGGTTGCAGGATCTGCTTCCGGCTGAAGGCCAGGAGCTGCCGGGTCAGGGTCGCCGCCCGGTGAGCGGCGCGGTTGATCTCGAGCAGGTCGAGGCGCCGGGTATCCGAGATCTCCATCTCCCGGAGCAGCAGCTCCCCGTTGCCGATGATCGCGGTCAGCAGATTGTTGAAGTCGTGCGCGATCCCGCCGGCGAGCTGGCCGACCGCCTCCATCTTCTGCGCCTGGCGAAGCTGCTCTTCCAGGGTGCGCCGATCGGTCACGTCACGCAGGTAAGTGAGCAGATAAAGCGGCGTGCCCGCCGCGTCCTGCACCACGGAACGGTTGAGATACACCCAGACCGGACGGCCGTCCCGCCGCAGCAGGCGGATCTCCAGATCGGAGGACCGTACCTCACCCGCCGCGAGGCGACGCCGCTCAGCCTCGTCCTCGGCCACATGGTCGGGGTGGGTCACGGAGGACACGGTGGCGCCGAGCAGCGCGGCCTCGGTGGTGCCGAGGAGGGTGCAGAGCGTGGGCGGCACCTTGAGCCAGCGGCCGTCCAGGCTCACATGCGCCGTCATCACCAGCGCGAAGCTCTCGGTCCGGGCGAGCTGCGCCTGGCTCTCCCGCAGCGCGGCTTCCATCCGGAGCCGCTCGAGCGCGCCGCCACAGTGATCGGCCAGCGTTTCCAGCAGGTCGAGGTCGCTGCAGTCGTACGCCTGCGGGATGTAGCTCTGGATGGACATGACCCCCGCGATCCGGTCCCCGTGCCGGATCGGGACGAACATCAGCGAAGCGGACCGACGGCCCGTCCCGAAGGGCATCAACCCCGCCTCTGGAAGCTCCGGAGTCTCCCGCAGAATCAGCTGGGAGCCCTCGGACAGCACCCGGCGGGTCATCGGCCCCGGCGGCCCGCTGGGATACGCGTGATCCACGTCGACCCGGCGGCCCTCCATGGTATCCATGGTGAGGACGGACTGAATGGCGTCGCTCTCGGGGGAGTAGAGATCGAGGCTGCACGCGTCCCAGCCGAGCAGCTCTTCGGCGACCCCGACGATGATCCGCGCGGCCTCGAGGGGACTCGAGGCCGCGCTCAGCCGATGGCCCAGGCCCGCGAGCGCCGCCTCCCGCTTTCGCATCCGCAGCTCGCCGGTGAGGTCCCGGGCGGCGATCAGAATCCCGGCCACGCTGCCGTCCGCGCTCCGAAGCGGCAACGCCGTGAGGGCGAGCGTGAGCATGGTCCCGTCGCGGCGGGGCTGTCGCACCTCGTATCCGGCCAGGGCCTCGCCCCCGAGGAGCCGCGTCAACAACTCGGCATCGGTCGCCGCCGCTTCCGGCGGCCGGAGCTCGGTGAACGGGCGTCCGAGCAGCTCTTCCACCTGGTAGCCGAGGACCCGCCCTGTCGCCGCATTGAGGAAGCTGAACCGACCCTGGCGGTCGAGCGTCCAGATCAGGTCGCCCGAGCCTTCGCCTACGAAGGGTGGGGTCCAGTCGTGCAGCACGGTGCTCATGCGACCGGCGCCTCCGCCTCCGGCTTCGGCGCGTGGAGCCGGAGGGTCCGTACCCGCCGGCCCTCCATGTCCACGACCTCCAGCGTCCGGGTCCCGATCGGCACCCGATCGCCCGGTCGCGGGAGCCGGCCGATCTGGCCGAAGACGTACCCGCCGATGGTGTTGTACTCGGTGTCGTCCAGCGCCTCGTCGTACTCGGTGTTGAAGTCGGAGATCGGCATGGCGCCGTCGAGCAGAGGGCCGCCCGCCCGGGGCGCGCTCTTGTCCTGGGGGTCGTACTCGTCGTAGATCGGGCCGACGATCTCCTCCAGGAGGTCCTCCATCGTGACCAGGCCCGCGGTGCCGCCGTATTCATCCAGCACCACGGCCAGGTGGGTCTTGAGCCGCTTCATGTCGGCCAGCACGTCCTCGACCTCGCGGGTGCCGGGCACGAAGAGCGGCGGCCGCATGATCGTCCGCACCGTGACGCCCGGCTTGGAGCGCAGGGCCGTGAGGATGTCCTTGGTGTGCACCACCCCGACGATCTCGTCCAGCGACTCGGTGAACACCGGATAGCGCGAGCGCCGCGCGACGGCGACCTCGTCGGCCGCCTCCTCTACCGGGAGGTCCGCCTCCAGCGCCACCATCTGGGTGCGCGGCGTCATCACCTCCTGTGCGGTCTTCTCGCTGAACTCGAAGACCCCCTCCAGGAGCCGGGCGTCCTCCTGCAGCAGGGAGCCGCCCTCGGTGCTCTGCTCCACCAGCATCCGGAGCTCCTCGGGCGAGTGGAGCCGCTCGGTCTCGCCGGGAGGATTGATCCGCATCAGCCG
>DATCWW010000032.1:0-4433 GCA_036566145.1 Gemmatimonadales bacterium | reverse complement strand
CTGCCGCGCACGCGGCTGGTCGGCGCGTCACGGGTGGAGGAGACCGCGCCGCTCGGCGGTATGGACCAGCCGCCCTACCTCAACCAGATGGTGGCGCTGGAGACCGGGCTGGAGCCGCGGGCCCTGCTCGCCGCCTGCCAGGCGATCGAGCGGAGCCGCGGACGGGTGCGCGCGGAGCACTGGGGGGCGCGGACACTGGACCTCGACATCGTGCGCTACGGCGATCGGCGGGTGGCCGAGCCCGACCTTATCATTCCTCATCCCGGATTGCCCCACCGCGACTTCTGGCAGCGCGAGCTGGCCGAGCTGGAGCCCGATGAGCCCTGATCCGCGTCCCCGCACCGTGCTCGACCTGCCGAAATGGAAGGCCGAGGGCCGTCGCCTGGTGATGCTGACCTGCTACGACGCGGCCTTCGCCCGCCTGCTCGCGGAGGAAGTGGACATCCTGCTGGTGGGCGATTCGCTCAACCAGGTGATCGCCGGCCAGGAGACGACCCTCAGCGCCACGCTCGACCAGATGATCTACCACTCGGCGGCGGTCCGCCGCGGCGCGCCGGGCGCGCTGCTGTTCGTGGACCTGCCGTTCCTCACGTATCAGGTCACCGTGGCCGAGGCGATCCGGAACGCCGGCCGGGTGCTGCAGGAGACCGGCGCCGACGGGGTCAAGCTCGAGGGCGGTCAGGTCATGGCCGAGACGGTGCGCGCGCTGGTGGACCGGGGCATCCCGGTGATGGGCCACCTCGGCCTCACCCCGCAGTCGGTGCACGCTCTCGGCGGATACCGGGTGCAGGGGCGGAGCCCGGCCGCGGCCGACCGGCTGGTAGACGACGCGCGAGCCCTCGAGGAGGCGGGCGCGTGCGCCACGGTGCTCGAGCTGCTCCCGACCGAGGTGGCCCGCCGGGTGACGGCGGCGCTCCGCATTCCCACCATCGGCATCGGCGCCGGCATCGGCTGCGACGGCCAGGTCCTGGTGCTGCACGACATGCTGGGTCTGAACGAGGGGTTCGCGCCGAAGTTTCTCAAGCACTACGCCGAGCTGGGCGCCTCGGTCCGCGCGGCCGTGCGGGATTACGCCGGCGAGGTGCGTGCCGGACGCTACCCCGGTCCCGAACACAGCTTCGAGTGAGCGGGCTCGCGGAGCGCGCGCTCCGGGTGATAACGGCGATTCCGGAGCTGCGCGATTGGATCCGCGGGCGCCGCGCCGCCGGCGAGCGGATCGCCCTGGTTCCCACCATGGGCGCGCTGCACGAGGGCCATCTCGCCCTGGTGGACGAGGGCCGGCGCCGGGCCGAGCGGGTGGTGATGAGTCTCTTCGTCAACCCACTCCAGTTCGGTCCCGCGGAGGACCTGGCACGGTACCCCCGCGACCTCGAGGGCGACCGGGCGCTGGCCGCCGAACGGGGCGTGGACCTGCTCTTCGCGCCCGAGGCGTCGGCGATGTACCCGGCGGGATCGGAGGTACGGGTCACCCCGGGCCCGACCGCCGACCGGTGGGAGGGGGCCGCCCGACCGGGCCACTTCGCCGGCGTGCTCACCGTGGTCGCGAAGCTGTTTCATCTGGTCGAGCCGGACGTCGCCTGCTTCGGCCGCAAGGACATCCAGCAGGTAGTGCTGATCCGCCAGATGGTGCGCGACCTCGACTGGCCGCTCGAGCTGGTGGTGGTACCCACGGTTCGCGAACGCGACGGTCTCGCCCTGAGCAGCCGGAACCGCTACCTCTCGCCCGAGCAGCGGCGGGAGGCGCTGGCGCTGAGCGGGGCGCTCCAGGCTGCCCACGAGACATGGCGCGCCGGCGAGCGCCGCGCCCACGGTCTCGAGGCGCGGATTCGGGAGGTGCTCGCGATGTCTCCGGGGGTACGGCCCGAGTATATTGCGATCACCGACTCGTCGACGCTCACCCCTGTCGAATTGGTCGACAGCGGCACGGTGATTGCACTTGCCGCGCGGGTCGGCAGTACCCGACTGATCGACAACATCATCCTGGGAGAGGGACCCGTCTGATGCAGCGCCACCTCATGAAATCCAAGATCCACCGGGCCACGATCACGTCCGCAGATCTGCACTATGAGGGGTCGCTCACCGTGGATGAGGACCTGCTCGACGCGGCGGACCTGGTGACGTACGAGGAGATCCAGGTCGTGAACGTGAACAACGGCGCCCGCTTCTCCACCTACGTGATTCCCGGCCCGAGGGGCTCGGGGGTCCTCCAGCTGAACGGCGCGGCCGCCCGGCTGGGCCATCCCGGCGATCTGGTGATTCTCATCTCCTACGGCGTCTTCGACGAGGCCGAGGCCGACCGGCACACCCCGCGGGTCGTGTTCGTGGACGGCCACAACCGCATCGTCCGGCCACAGCTCCGAGCCGAGAGCTGAGCCCCGCTCCCGCTTCCCGTCCGGACTCGCCCGGCTCACGGCCCACCCTTCCCGAGTGGGCCGTCGTCACGCCGGGGCGCCTCGAGCACATCCGGCGCGTTGCCGCGCTAACCGAGAGCTGGGCCGAGGCGATGGGTGTCTCGGGGGTGGAGCGGAACCGGTGGCTCCGCGCCGTCTGGCTGCACGACGCCCTCCGCGACGCGCCCGAGGAGGAGCTCCGCCGCTGGGCCAGCTCGAGCCCGGGGCCCAGCGAGCTGCGCCACGGCCCCGCCAGCGCGGCGCGCGCCAAGGCCGAGGGCGAGACCGACCGCGGCGTCCTCGACGCGGTGCGCTATCACTCGGTCGGACTGGCGGAGTGGGAAGCGGTGGGTCGCATCCTTTACTGCGCCGATTATCTCGAGCCGGGTCGGGCGTCCAACCGGGAGCGTCGGGCGGAACTCGCACGCCGGCTGCCGGATGATCCCGCCGGCGTCCTGCGCGAGGTTGCCCAGATGCGGCTCTCCCGCCTGGTGACCTCGGGCTGGCCCATCCCCGAACCGACCGTACGCTTCTGGAACAGTCTCGTCGCCGGCTCCTCCGCGCCGGCCTGATCACGCTGCTCGCCGCCGCGGTGGCAGCGCTCGTGATCCGTCTGACACCGCCCGAGCGCGAGCGCGTCACCGGTCACGCCTACCCGGTGCCGGCCCCCGATCGCCGCATCACGGTGGAGGTGCTGAACGCGTCCGGACGCGCCGGCCTCGCCCGGGGCGCCACCCGGTTGCTCCGGCGCCGCGGCCTCGACGTCGTGTTCTTCGGCAACGCGGATGATGCCGCGGATTCCACCCGGATCGTGGTGCGCCGGGGCGATCCCGGGGCGGGCCGCGATGTACGGGATGCGCTGGGGATGGGGCGGGTGACGATCGTGCCCGATACGCTCAGGCGGGTGGACGTGAGCGTCATCCTCGGCCGCGACTTCCGGATCCGGGGCGACGTGCACCCCTGACCCCTAGGTCGACACCCCGATCACGATGTCCATGACGTTGGTGCCGGTCAGCCCCGGTCGGAGCAGCCCGCCGACGGCATTCAGCGCGGCATAGGCGTCGTGGCGGGCGAGATCACGCTGGGGATCCCGTCCTGCGGCCGCGATCGCCGCCCAGGTGCTCCCGTCCACGATCGCCCCGGCCGCATCGGTGGGACCATCGCGGCCGTCGGTGCCCGCGGCGAGCAGTGCGGGCCCCGCGCGCCCCGCCAACACGTGGGCCGCGGCCAGCGCGAGCTCCTGACAACGCCCTCCCACGCCCGGTGAAGAACCCAGCGTCACCGTCGTCTCGCCACCCCAGATGAAACAGCGACGCCCGGCCCCCGAGTTCGGTTGCGGGAGTTCGCGGCGGTCGCAATCTTGGACGAGTGTAGCGGCCAGGTCCGCCCCGACGACACTCGCCTCGCCGGCAAGGGGCAGGTCGGCAATGCTCGGGGTCAGGCCCAGCTCGGCGGCCCGCTCGGCCGCCGCCTCGAGGGCCAGCCGGTTACTCGCGACCAGCTCATGCGTCACCCGCGCGAAGGTCCGGTGCCCGGGCTTTGGCGTTTCCGGCGTTTCCCCCGTCTCCGCGGACACGAGCAGCCGGCGGGCGGCGTCGGGAAGACGATCCCACAGTCGGGCCACCTCGAGCTCGGCGCGGATCTCACCGGCGGTGGCCGGATCGGCGACGCAGGGTCCGGAGCCGATGGCGGCGAGGTCGTCGCCGATGACGTCGGAGACGACGTAGACCCGAACCCGGGCCGGGGCCAGCGCGCGGGCGAGCTTGCCGCCGCCCCAGCGGGCGAAGCGCTTCCGGATCCGGTTCATGGCGGCGATGTCGAGGCCGGACCCGAGCAGGTGGCCGTAGATGGCGGTGAGGTCGCCGGCGGTGAGCCCCGGCTCCGGAGCACCGATCAGGCTGGTGGTGCCGCCGGACAGGAGCACCCACACCTCGTCGCCCTCGCCGAGACCCTGCGCCGCGGTCGCGACCGCCTCCGCGGCGGCCAGGGAGCCGGGCCCGGGCTCGGGATGATCGCCCACCACGAGCCGGAGCCGGGGATGCG
>DATCWW010000550.1:0-8377 GCA_036566145.1 Gemmatimonadales bacterium | reverse complement strand
GAGCGGCCTGATGGCGAGCCGCCTGCGCCACGAACTCTCCCCAGGAGAGATCGCGCGCCGGGCTGCACAGCAGCCGCAGCGACACCACGCCGAAGTCGTACAGCGAGGCTGTGATCCCGCCCTCGAGCTCCAGGCGCACCGGGGGTCTCGGCATGACGATGGCCGCCGCATCGCCGCGGCGTGGCCGGGACCTCCCCGCGCCCGCCGGCGCCAGTAGCGCCGCGGCCTCTATGAGGTCGATCTCGTACCCCACGTCGAACAGGCGGTAGAGCACCACCGACGCGCCGACCAGGATGGGGGCTTCCGCGCTCATCATGCAAAGGGCTCTGGTGTGGGAGACCGGTGCCTGGACTGGGTCACACTAGGCTCGGGGGACCGCCGAGGCAAGGCGCGCCATCGCGGGCAGGGGTAGCGTTCCGATCCAGGCCCGGTCAAGATTGACGGTCGCCCCACCGGACCGCCCTCCTCCCGCGAGACGGAATGACCATCGACCCCTTCCTGACGCTGGCCGCCTTCGGCATCGGCATCGTCGTCGGCCTCACCGGCATGGGCGGCGGGGCTCTCATGACGCCCGTCCTGGTGCTCTTCTTCCAGGTGCCGCCGCTCACCGCGGTCTCGTCCGACCTGGTGGCGAGCGCGGTCATGAAGCCCGTGGGCTCCTTCGTGCACCTCCGGCGCGGGACGGTGCACCTCGGGCTGGTGAAGTGGCTCTGCATCGGATCCATCCCCGGGGCGTTCAGCGGCGTGCTGATCGCGCGCGCGCTCGGGCGGGGGGAGGACGTGCAGAACCTGGTCCGGACGGCGCTGGGCGTCGCGTTGCTCCTGGCCGCGTTCGGCCTCATCGTGCGGGCCTACATCCGCCTGGTGGAGCATGCCCGCCTCCGGGACGGGCGGGCGGCCCCGCTCTCGCAGGAGCGGCCCGACGTGGTCCTCCGGCCATGGCCGACGATCGTGCTCGGCGCCCTGGGCGGCATCGTGGTGGGCCTCACGTCCGTAGGGTCGGGATCGCTCATCATCATCGCGCTCATGGTGCTTTACCCGACGCTCACCGCGAGCCAGCTGGTGGGGACCGACCTGGTGCAGGCCGTGCCCCTGGTCGCGTCCGCGGCCCTGGGGCACATCCTCTTCGGCGATTTCAAGCTGGAGCTCACCACCGGGCTGCTGCTGGGTTGTATCCCCGGCGTCTGGGTGGGTGCGCATCTCTCGGCGCGGTTGCCGGGCGGGTTGGTGCGGCGGGCGCTGGCGTTCGTGCTGCTGGCGTCGGCCCTCAAACTGCTGAGCCTGCCCAACACCGAGACCGGGATCGCCCTCCTCGCCACGCTGCTGGTGGCGCCGGTCATCTGGATGCTGGTCCGGCGGCACTACGGGTACCCGGCGCTCGCCCGCGGGCGGTGGCGCGAGCAGGCGCAGCCGAAAGGCTAGCTCCGCTCCGCCAGAATCCGCTCGTAGAGGGCGATGTGCTTCTCGGCCATTGCCGACTGGGTGAACCGCTCGGCGACCCGTTTCCGGCCGGCCTCGCCCAGGGTGCGACGCAACCGGCCATCGTGGGCCAGGCGCTCCAGTGCGGAGGCCAGGGCGCCTACGTCGCGCAGCGGCACCTCGAGCCCGGTCACGTCCGGCACGTTCACCTCCCGCACGGCGCTCGGGAGCGCCGTGGTGATCACCGGACGCCCGGCAGCCATCGCCTCCAGCACCACCAGCCCGAACATCTCCTCGATCGTCACCGACGGCAGCACCAGGAAGTCGGCGTCGGCCATTCGGCGGGGGAGGTCCTCGTCCGGGTACTCGCCGTACCAGCGCACCCGGTCGTGCACCGCGAGCGCCTGGGCCAGGGTTCGGAGCCGCGGTCCTTCGGGCCCGGCGCCCACCACGTCGAGCCGGAGGTCGGGCACCCGCTCCATGGCCCGCAGCAGGACATCGAGCCCCTTGTAGGCCGCGAGCCGGCCGATGAAGATCGCGCGGGGCGCACCACCGGGCGGCGGCGGTGGCACGACCTCCCACCGGGTCTGGTCGATCCCGAAGGGGATCACCTCCACCTTGGATTCGTGGCCGGCGAGCTCGGAGGAGAGCGCGAGGTGGGCCCGGCTGGGCACCACCACCGCGGCGGCGCGCCACAGCACCAGCCGGGTCGCCGGGCGGTAGATCCCCCGCCGGCTGTCCGCGTGCTGGGTGACCACGACCGGGGTGCGTCGAGCCCGGAGCAGGCAGGCCACGTCGGCCAGCGGGTGCGGGTGGTGGACGTGGATGATGTCGGCCCGCTTCCAGGCCGCCGCGATGTACCCCGGCGCGATCTCCTGGGTGCCGAGCGCGGCGAGCGAAAACGCCCGCGTGACCGAGGAGCGTTGGCGGACCGGGCGTCCGGCCCGCCCGACCGTCTCCACCGCCACGACCTCCACCTGGTGGCCCAGAGCCGCCGCGCCTTCGGCCAGCCCCTGGACCACCCGCTCCATGCCGCCCGAGCGCGGCCAGTAGTACTTCGCCAGATGGAGAATGCGCATGGGATGCCGCCGAAGTTAACCGCGATGGAGCCCTTGGAGGCAGGGCCCGTCACCGCCAGATTACGGCGTCGTCTGCCGCCATCCCCCGCCGAGGATCGCCACCCTGACTCGCATCCGTTGACGTGCGCGCCGTGATCGTGAGCCGGGTCTACGCCGACCCGGCCAATCGGGGAAAGCTCAAGGCGCTCGCGGGACTCGGGATCTCCGTTGCAGCAGCCGTGCCGGAACGGTGGGCGCCGGTCGGCGTGCGGGGCGAGCGCCAGACCAGCTTCGGCGAGGATGGCGGGGTGCGCACCGTGCCGGTCGGGGTGCGCGGCCCCACCGCCCCAGGGACGAATCCCGCCTGGAACAGCGGCGCGCTCCGCCGGCTCCTCACCGACTTTCGCCCGGATCTGCTGCAGATCGAAGAAGAGCCGTGGACCCGGGCGGCGGCCACCGCCGGACTGCTGGCCCGCCGCATGCGGATCCCCTACTTCGTGCTCACCCGCGAAAGCCTGCCTCAGCCGCACGGCCTCATGGGACGGCTCCGGCGCGCGCGCACGCTCGCCGGCGCCCGGGGCGTGCTCGCGGTCAACGGGCTGGCCGGCCGCCTCGCGGTGCGGGACCACCCGGCCCTGCCGCAGCGCGTCATCCCCCAGCTCGGGACACCACTCCCCTTGGCCGGCGACCGGGTGCGCCACAGCGGGCTCTCCATCGGGTTCCTGGGCCGGCTGATTCCCGAGAAGGGGCTCGACCTCCTGTTCCGCGCCTGCGTGAAGCTGGTGGGGCGGTGGACCATCACCGTGGTTGGAACGGGCCCCGCTCAGGAGGAGCTTGAGGGTCTGGCCGAGCGTCTCGGCATCGCGGGGCGGGTCACCTGGCTGGGCGCGCTCCCCCGCGATCAGGTGGAGGAGATCTGGCCCCGGCTCGACTGCGTGGTTCTGCCCTCCCGCACCGCGCCGCGCTGGATCGAGGCGAGGCCCCGCGCCGCGCTGGAGGCGATGGCCCACGGCGTGGCGGTGATCTCCAGCGCTGCGGGCGCCCTGCCCGAGCTCGTGGAGGGGACCGGGATCGTAGTGCCGGAGGAGGACGTCGCCGCGCTGACCGAAGCGCTCCAGCGCCTGCATGACGACCCGACGGTGCATCAGCGACTCGGCGGGGCCGGCCGGCGTCTCATCATGGACCAGCACACCGACGCGGCGATCGCGGCCCGCACGGCTGCCTTCTGGCGTGAGAGCATTCCTGCAACCGGTTGACATCCGGTAACTTACGAGACAACTTCGGACCTCCATGCCCATCACGGCGTTTTCCCGGTGGCTTCCCCGGCGGGTGGCCCTCCTGCTGAGTCTCCTCTTCGTTCTGCCGATGGCCTCGGGTCTTGCGCAGGTGCCACAGCCGGCCAGACCCGGCCAGGCTCTCCCCAGCCCGGACCAGGCCAAGCAGATGCTGCAGAATCAGCCCGGGCTGGTGGACCAACTGCGGCAGCGGATCTCGCAGTCCGGCCTGACGCCGGATCAGGTGCGGAGCCGACTCCGCGCCCTAGGTTATCCGGAGGACCTGCTGGACCAGTATCTCCAGGGCGCTGACACCACCGCCGCCGTGAGGCCCGGTGCCGGAACCTTGGACGCCGTGCGGGCGCTCGGCATCCTCTCGCCCCAGGAAGCCGACAGCCTGGGATTGGGCGACAGTCTCTTCGCCCAGTCGGACTCCGTGCGGCACCTGCTCGACTCGCTGCGGTTTGTGCACCTGGATTCGCTCCGCGCCGACTCGCTGGCCGATTCGCTGGAGCGGATCCGCCCCACCGGACTTCGCGTCTTCGGCCTTACGACGTTCCGGAAGCTCAGCAACCAGTTCGAGGTGCCCGAGAACGGCCCGGTGGACGAGAACTATCGGCTCGGTCCCGGCGACGTCGTGGTGCTGATCCTGACCGGTGACGTCGAGCGGGCCGACATGCTGGAGGTCACCCGCGAAGGGTTCGTGGTGATCCCGCAGGTCGGCTCGATCTACGTCGCCAACATCACGATCGGGCAGCTCGAGGACCAGCTCTACACTCGCCTGGGACGGGTTTTCTCCGGGGTCCGACGGAGTCCCAACGCCCGCACCAAGTTCCAGGTGTCCATCGCCCGGCTGCGCAATATCCAGGTCTTCGTCGCGGGCGACGTCGTCCGCCCCGGCAGCTATCAGATCTCGGCCGCCGGGACCGTGCTCAACGCCTTGTATGCTGCGGGCGGTCCCACCACCAACGGAAGCTTCCGGCGGGTCGAGGTGCGCCGCGGCGGGAAGCTGGCCGACAGCGTGGACGTGTACGAGTACCTCACCAAGGGGATAAACCCGAGCGGCGTGCGGCTCCAGAGCGGCGACGTGGTGTTCGTGCCGGTGCACGGCGGATTCGCCAAGGTGGTCGGCAAGGTCAATCGCCCGGCGATCTACGAGATGCTGCCGAACGAGACGCTGCGGGATGCGGTGAACTTCGCCGGCGGCTTCGACCTGACGGCGGTGCACGCGCGGATCACGATCAACCGGGTGGTGCCTCCGGCCTCGCGCGCTCCCGGGTCGCCCACCCGGGTCGTCATCGCGGTGGGGTCGGACCAGTTTGCCGACGGCCTGGCGCCCACCCTGCCGATGGCGCCGGGCGACTCGGTGACGGTTCAGGGCATCGAGGATCGCTCGCGCGGGTACGTGACGGTGCGCGGCAATGTCTGGATCGAAGGCCAGGTCGGCTTCACCGCGGGCATGAAGCTGAGCGACGCGATCCGGCTGGCCGGCGGGCCGAGGCCCGACCTCTACCTGGGTCGGATCCTGGTCACCCGGCTGGCCGAAGACTCGAGCATGACCCAGCTCCGGTCGGCCTTCGCCGACCCCACCGGGGCCGTGACCGACGACTTGGTGTTGCAGGATCAGGACGAGATCCGGATCTGGTCACGCACCACCTTCCGGAGCCAGCTGTGGGTGGCGGTGGTGGGCGCGGTGCGGAAGCCGGGACGAGTCCCCTTCCGGGAGGGCATGACCCTTCGAGACGCCGTGCTGCTGGCCGACGGCGTGACGCCGGACGCCTGGCTGAAGGAGGCGGAGATCGCCCGACTGGACTCCAACCCGGCGCCCGGCGCCCTCGCCACCACGGTACGGGTGCCCCTGGACTCGACCTATCTGTTCGGCCGGGCACCGGGCGACCGCTATGTCGGCCCGCCCGGCCTGCCCGCCCCCGCCTCGGGGGCGCCCGAGACGCCGCTCCAGCCTTATGACAACGTGATGATCATGCGGCAGGCGGGCTGGGACCTGCAGCGGAGCGTGGCCATTACCGGGCAGGTCAAGTTTCCCGGCCGCTACTCGCTGAAGAGCAAGACCGACCGGGTGACCGACCTCCTCGAGCGGGCCGGCGGGCTGACCGACCAGGCCTACACTGATGGGGTCCAGTTCTACCGGCGCTACACTGCCGGGCGTCCGACCGGGGGCGACCCCATCTCCGTCGTCGACAGCGGCGTCGCGATTCCGATCAACGGTGGGCGGGACACGGTGACCCGGAGCGCCCCTGAGCGGATCGGGATCGATCTGCCCCGCGTTCTCAAGGACCCCAAGTTCCGCGACAACGTGGTACTGATCGGCGGGGACTCGATCAACATCCCCGAGTACGACCCGGTCGTGATGGTGAACGGCTACGTCAACTCGCCGGGGCCGGTGGCCTTCGAGCCGGGCAAGAACCTCGACTGGTACGTGGACCGGGCCGGCGGGTATGGCGTGACGGGCGACGACGACAACAGCTACGTCACCCAGCCCAACGGCGAGCGGGCGGGCGTCAAGCGCCGGATGATCCTGGCCGACCGGGTGCCGAAGCCGGCCCCCGGCGCCGCCGTCTACGTGCCGCGCAAGCTGGTTCAGCCGCCGAACAACCTGGGCGCGGTCCTCGGGACCGTGGCCCAGGTGCTCGGCATCCTGACGACGATTATCGTGGTAGCGACGAGATAGGAAGGTCGACTTCCGCTTCCACCTCTGGGGTGGGCACGCGGAAGTCGGGCACCAGACGGCCCAGCAGGTTGCGGAGCTGGTCGTCGGACCAGCCGCGGCGGGCGCCGTCCACCAGCAGGTCCACCACGGTGCTGAGCCCGAGCGGGAGGACGCCGTTCTTGGCCCGCAGCACTTTCGGGTGCCCGGTCGGCAGCGCGCTCTCCGAGTCGAAGAAGAGCTCCTCGTAGAGCTTCTCGCCCGGGCGGGTGCCGCTGAAGCGGATCTCGATGTCGGTGCCGACCTCGAGGCCGCTCAGCCGGATCAGGTCGGTGGCCAGGTCGAGGATCTTGACCGGCTCGCCCATGTCGAGCACGAAGACTTCCCCACCCTTGCCGATCGCGCCCGCCTGCAGCACCAGCTGCACCGCCTCCGGGATGGTCATGAAGTAACGGCGCATCTCGGGGTGGGTGACGGTCACCGGCCCGCCGGCCTCGATCTGCCGCAGGAAGGTCGGCACCACGCTGCCCCGGCTGCCCAGCACGTTGCCGAACCGCACCGCCGCGAAGTTCCGCCCGTGGGTCTCCGCGATCTCCTGCACGATCTGCTCGGCCACCCGCTTGGTCGCGCCCATGACGTTGGTGGGGCGGACCGCCTTGTCGGTCGAGATGAGCACCAGGTGCTCCACCCCGAACTCGGCCGAGAGCTCGGCGATATTCTTGGTGCCGAGGACGTTGTTGGTCACCGCCTCGGCCATGTTCTCTTCCATCAGCGGCACGTGCTTGTGCGCCGCGGCGTGGAAGACGGCGTAGGGGCGGTAGCGCTCGAAGATGAGCCGCATCCGCTCCCGGTCCCGCACGTCGCCGATGATGGGGACCGCGGTGACGTTGGGGTACCGCTCGCTCAGCTCGGCCATCACGTCGAAGATCGAGTTCTCGCCGTGCCCCATCACCAGCACCTGGGCCGGCTCCAGCCGGGCCAGCTGGCGGCAGAGCTCGCTGCCGATGCTCCCGCCGGCGCCGGTCACCATGACCGTCTCGCCGGTGGCGAGAACGCGGACTTGCTCCAGGTCGGTCTGGATCGGCTCCCGCCGAAGGAGGTCCTGGATCTCGACCTGCCGGAGCGACGCCACTGCTACCCGGCCAGAGATGATGTCGAAGATCCCTGGCACGGTGCGAGTCTTCACTCCCGCTTCCATGGCCGCCCGGACCACCTCGCGGACCACGGCGCCGGGCGCCCGGGGCATCGCGATGATCACTTCTTCGACGTCGTAGCGCAGGACCAGGTCCTTGATCGCGGACAGGGCGCCGTGGACCGGCAGGTCGCAGAGCCGGTGACCGTGCTTGCTCCGGTCGTCGTCCACGAAGCCGATGGGATTGAGGCCGAGCTGCGGATGGCTCAGGAGCTCCTTGACGATCACCTCGCCCGCGGCGCCGGCGCCCACGATGAGCACGCGGCGGGCGGCCTCGAGACGCCGCCACTGGGTCCGGCGTCCGAACAAGCGGATGAAGAGCCGGGGCAGCGCCACCGCGCCGGCGCTGAGGCAGGCATCGATGAACAACACGCTGAGCGGCACCCGGAGCGGCGTGAGCGTGAGGCCGGGGAGCACCGCCGCGCCCAGGAGTGTGGAGAGCGATGCCGAAATGGCAGTCGCCACCAGGATGTGCTCCAACTCGGCCGCGCCTGCGAAGCGCCAGAGGCGCCGGTACAGGCCGACGTAGAGGAGCACTCCGAGCTTGAGGGGGAGGCTGACCGCGAGATAGACGAGGGCCGTGTACAGGTTGGCACTGCCCCAGTCCAGGCCTTCGAAGCGAACCACGTACGCCAGCATCGTGGAGAGGCCGAGGAGCACGGCGTCCAGGATGAGCAGGTGACGGTTCCTCATGTGCCGCGGCGCGTGGAGTTTCATTGTGGATTTAACAGATACTGTTACCTGGCTTGAAGGTCAAGCTGTTGCCGGA
>DATCWW010000343.1:0-10525 GCA_036566145.1 Gemmatimonadales bacterium | reverse complement strand
CGGCGCCGGCGACCAGCCAGCGGCGCCGCTCGCTGGTCGCGGCCCAGAGACCGAACGCGGCGTCCACGTGCAGCCAGGCGCCGCGCGTGCGGGCGAGCCGGGCGATCTCCTCGATCGGATCGGCGTCGCCGGTGTTGACGTTCCCGATCTGGGCGCAGACGAGACACGGCCCTTGTCCCTCGCCCAGCAGTCGCGCAAGGTGGGCCGGGCGCATTCGGCCCTGCTCGTCGGTGTCGACCCGTCGCACCCGCTCCGTCCCGAGGCCGAGCATTCGGAGCGCGGTGAAGACGGTGCGGTGGCTCTCGTCGCTCACTACGACGTCGACAGGCGGCGCGCCGGTGAGGCCCAGACGCTCGACGTCCCAGTCGGCCCGGCGCAGCAGCTCGTGGCGCGCCACCAGCAGCGAGGTGAAGGTCGCCATCTGCGCGCCGGTGACGAAGCCGACGCTCCATCCGGCCGGCAGACCGAACAGCTCCTTCACCCACTCCGCCACGACCTGCTCCGCAACCGCCGCGAAGGGAGACATGACGAACATCTGGGCGTTCTGGTCCCACGCCGAGACCAGCCAGTCCGCGGCGATGGCAGCGGGGACGCTGCCGCCGGTCACGAAGCCGAAGTAACGAGGGCCCTGCGAGGCGACTGTTCCGCGGCGCGCGGCCTCGGCCAGGGTGTCGATCACCCGGCGAGCGTCCTGCCCTTCGGCGGTGAGGGGGCCGCCGAGCAGGTCGCGAAGCTCGTCGGGTGTGAGGGTCGCGCCCACGGGGCGCTCGCCCACGCCAGAGAGATAGGCGCGGGCATGCGCGGCTGCGCGGTCGGCGAGAGTCTCGATTGACACCGGAGCAAGCTATGGTCAAACTGGTAACCACAGAAGGTCCAGTTAGGGAGCGAAAACCTTGACCAGTCGGCCCCTCGACCTCCTCGTGGCGGTGGACCGCACCCGCCCCAGGACCCTCGGTCGCCAGATCGAGGACCAGCTTCGCAACGCCATCCGGGATCTCGCCTTACGTCCCGGCTCCCGGCTCCCGTCCACCCGCGACCTGGCCCGCGAGCTGGGCGTCTCCCGCCCCATTGTGGTGGACGCCTACGCGCAGCTTGCCGGCGAGGGGTACCTGGAGCTTCGCCCCGGCGCCCGTCCGCGGGTTACCGGCAGCGCCGGACGATGGGAAGAACCCGCGAGCACCCGACCGGCACCGCCCGCCGAGCCCAAGTACGACTTCCGCCCGGGCGTCCCCGATCTCTCGTCCTTTCCCCGCACGGTCTGGCTCCGCTCGCTCCGCGAAGCGCTCTCCACCATGCGCGACGCCGACCTCGGCTACACAGATCCGCAGGGCACCGAGGTGCTTCGGCTCGCGCTCCGGGACTATCTGGGGCGAGTGCGGGGGGTGGTGAGTGACGCGGCCCGCGTCGTGATCACCAGCGGCTACTGCCAGGGTCGCTCGCTGGTGTGCCGGGCCCTGGTGTCGGGGGGCGCCAGGCGGGTCGCGGTGGAGGATCCCTGCCATGACGAGGTGCGGAACTCGGTGGCCGGCGCGGGGCTCACCTTGGTGCCGCTGCCGGTGGACGCCGACGGGATGCGGGTCGAGGGGCTGGAAGAGGCGAAGGTCGATGCGGTGATCATCACGCCGGCGCACCAGTACCCGACCGGCGCCGTGCTCTCCGGCCAGCGGCGGGGCGCGCTGCTGGAATGGCTCCGGCGGACCGGCGGATTCGCCGTGGAGGACGACTACGACGCCGAGTACCGGTACGACCGGGCGCCGATCGGAGCGCTGCAGGCGATGGACCCGGAGCACATCGTCTACGCCGGCACGGCGAGCAAGACCCTCGCGCCGGCGCTGCGGCTGGGCTGGCTGGTGGTGCCGGCCCGGCTCCTGGCCGCCGTGCAGCAGCGCCAGCGGCAGATGGACTTCGGCGTCTCCCGGATCGACCAGCACGCCTTCGCCGATTTTCTCGGCCGGGGCGAGCTGGACCGGCACTTGCGCCGCATGCGGGTGCGCTACCGCGCCAAACGGGATGTTCTGGTGGAGGCGCTGACCGAGGCCTTACCGGAGGCGCGGGTGCACGGCATCCGCGCGGGCCTGCACGTCGCGGTGCAGCTCCGGGTGGGCGACCAGGCTCGCACGATTCGGGAGGAGGCACTGCGCCGAGGTGTCGCGCTCACCGCGATGAGCGACTACTACCTCGACCGAACCGCGGACTCATCCATGCTGCTGCTCGGCTACGGACGGATTTCGGAGGCAGGCATCCGGGCCGGCGTACGGGAGCTGGCTGCGGCGGTCCATTCGTTTCGCCGCGCGGAGGGGCTGTAAGCTTCTACTTCTTCCCTCGCAGCGTCTCCAGCCAGTTCTCCGCCACGATCAGCTCGCTCTGCTGAGTGGACTCGCCCTCGCGCACCATGAGGAAGTGCTTGTCGTCGGGCGCCAGGCTGTACGACGGGATCGGCCCGATGCGGAGGAACGGGGTGACCGGGAACAGTGTGCGCTGCTTCCCCACGGTGAAGGTCGGTCCCGCCGCGATCTCCGCGGCCACCATCTCGTTCCGACCGTTGATGTAGAACAGTGTCCGGCCGTTCCTGGTCCAGGACGGCTCCGAGCCGCCGGCGGTGGACACCTGCCACTTGGCGGAGGAGGTTTCCGGGAACGGTCGGACGTAGACCTCGAAGGACCCCGATTCGTTCGACGAATAGGCCAGCCAGCGTCCGTCCGGCGAGAGCGCCGGGTGGAACTCCTGCGCGGCGGTGGTGACCAGCGGTACCGCCGCCGTATCGGGCAGGTGGAGTCCGACGATGTCCGGGCTCCCCACACCCACGGGCGCGGTGCGAAGGAGCAGCCACTTGGCGTCCCGAGAGGCCGCCACCTGGCCGTAGTCGTCCTTCTCCGACGATCGAATCAGGCGCGCGGCGCCGGTCCCGTCGGCGCGGTGGGCGTACACGGGGCCCACCCCGGAGCCGGCGCGGTCGGTCATGTAGTAGACCTCGCGCCCGTCGGCCGACCAGGCTGGCCGCACGCTCGAGGTGTCGCCGAAAGTGATGCGGGAGAACGGCCCGTCGGGCAGCTGCTTCACCCAGATGTCCCGGCGCCCTTCGCGCGAGAGCCCGATGGCGATGGACTTGGCGTCGGGCGAGAGTGCGGCCGACTCGATGACCCCCTGGGGATCCCAGGCGGGGTCCACCGGTGTCACGCCCCCCTCCATGCTGACCCACACGGCGCGCCGGGACACCTGGGTTCCGCCGGTGGTATAGGCCAGGGTGCCGTTGCGCGCCAACGTCAGGTCCACGTTGAAGCCGCCGTTCCGCACCCCGATCCCCTCGATGAGCGCGATCGGCCCGCCGGTCAGCGCCAGCTTCTTCGGATCAAAGGGAATCGCGATCAGCTTGCCCTCGGCCGTGACGACCAGGAGATGTCCGGTCGGCGCGTAGGTGGCGTAGACACCCCGCACGAGCGTGTGACCCGGCTCGCCCGGCTTGGGCGGGAGCGGGGCCGCCATGATCTCGAACTCCGACACGCCCTGCCCGATGTGGCGGACGCGGAAGATCACGCCGGTGGCCCCGGGCAGGACCTGGGGCCACTCGGTCGCGATCTCCTTCTTGTCCGGCTTGATGGTGTAGACCGGCTCGATATCGCCGCCCGTCGCCCGCATGCGGCCGAGCCCGGAATCCACCTCGAAGTAGATGTACCCGTCGTCACCCCAGTCGGCGCCGGTGGTGTTGGCTTTTTCGGTCAGGGTGACGGTCGGCGCGCCGGCGAGAGAGGCGACGCGGATCGCCGTCCCGGTCTTCACGAAGCCGATGCGCTGGCCGTCGGGCGCGAAGAAGGGCGTCCCCGCCCCTTCCGTCCCGGCGAGCGGCGTCGCGTCGAGCTGGTCGAACCGGCGGACCCAGAGTCGGTTGCCGCCCTCGGCGGGGCCACTGTAAGCCATCGACCGCCCGTCATGTGCCAGCGCGATCCGGGCACCCCCGCCCGCGGTGGGCGCCTGAAGCAGCTGATTGACCCGGAGCCCGAGACTGAATTGCGTGAGGGGCGGCACCGGCCGGGGCCGGAACCAGCCCCAGAGCGCCGCGACGGTCGCCAGCACCAGCGCTCCCGCCAGCACATAAACCCCCGCGCCCCTGCGCCCCCGCGCCCCCGCGCCCAGCGTGCCCGCCGCGGCTACCGGCCCGGTCACCACCGTCGACCGATACGTCTTGTCCTTCAGCGCCTCCGCGAACTCCGCCGCGCTGGCGAACCGGTCGGCCGGAAGCTTCTCCAGGGCGGTCAGCACCGCCGCCTCGACGTGAGCCGGGATGGTATGGCGCTGGGGGATGAGCGGCCGGGGGCTCTCGGTCACCACCCGGGCGACGACGGCCTGCGCGGTAGACCCGGTGAACGGCGGATCGCCGGTCAGCATCTCGTACAGCACGGCGCCCAGGGCATACACGTCGGAGCGGGCGGTGATCTCGCGCTCGCCCATCGCCTGCTCGGGGCTCATGTAGTGCGGCGTGCCCAGGCTCATCCCCGTCTCGGTCATCCGCGCCCCGCTCGCCTTGCTCGCCGCGAGCGCGATCCCGAAATCGGCCACCAGCGCCTGGCCGTCGTGCAGCAGGATGTTCTCCGGCTTGATGTCGCGGTGCACCACCCCGTGGCGGTGCGCGTAGTCGAGCGCCGCGGCGACCTCGGTGGTGATGCGGACCGCGTCGGGGACGGGGAGCTGCTTCTCCCGGTTCATCCGGTCGCGCAGCGTCTCCCCTTCCACGAACGGCATGACGTAAAAGAGGTAGCCGTCGGCTTCGCCGGAGTCGAACAGAGGAAGGATGTGCGGGTGCTGCAGGTTGGCGGTCAGCTTGATTTCGGCCAGGAAGCGCTCGGCGCCGATGACCGCGGCGAGCTCGGGCCGGAGCACCTTGAGCGCCACCCTCCGGTCGTGCCGGACGTCCTCGGCCAGGTAGACGGTCGCCATCCCCCCGGCGCCGACTTCCCGGTCGAGGCGATAGCGGTCCGACAGCGCAGACTGGAGCCGGCCGAGGAGCTCGGGCATGAACCTGGTCTTGTTGTGAGGGATAGGTGGAAGATACGTGGGGCGGGGGTTCCGGCTAGGGCTGGCAGCGGCCCCGCGGCGCGTCCCCCCGGAATGTCGAATCAGGGACCCGCAGGCCGACTAACTTTCAGCCATGCCGCACCCGGGTGATCCGACCGTCCTCGAGCATCCCCCCGTCAGCCACCGCTACCAGATCGAGCGGGAGCTGGGACGGGGCGGGATGGCCGTGGTCTACCTGGCCCGCGACCGCAAGCACGACCGCCCCGTCGCGATCAAGCTGGTGCGTCCCGAGATCATCCTGGGCCAGGCCGCCGAGCGGTTCCTGCTCGAGATCCGGATCCTGGCCCGGCTCCAGCATCCCAACATCCTGGCGCTGCTCGACTCCGGCGCCACCGACGAGCCGTCACCCCGACCCTATTACGTGATGCCGTACATCGAGGGCGAGACGCTGCGCCAGCGGCTCGCCCGCGAGGGCCCGCTCCCCGTGGGGGAGGCGCTCCGCCTGGCGCGGGAGATCGGCGAGGCGCTGCACTATGCCCACGAGAACGGGCTGATCCACCGGGACGTGAAGCCCGAGAACGTCCTGCTGTCGCAGGGGCACGCCCTGGTGGCCGACTTCGGCATTGCCCGCGCGGCGGGAGTCGCCGCGGGCGATCGGCTGACGAAGACCGGGCTGGGGCTGGGGACGCCGGCCTACATGAGCCCCGAGCAGGCCGGCGGCGAGCGCGGCGTGGACGCCCGAGCCGACCAGTACAGCCTCGCCTGCCTGGTCTACGAGCTGCTCGCGGGACAGCCTCCCTTCACCGGGCCCGACGCCATCGCGGTGCTGTCACGCCAGCTGCTCGACCCGGTGCCGCCGCTCACGACGCTCCGGCCGACCGTGCCGGGCTCGGTGCGGCGGTCAATCGAGCGGGCCCTCGCCAAGGTCCCGGCGGACCGATTCGCCAGCGTGATGGAATTCCTGGCCGCGCTGGAGGCGCCGGATACCGTCCCCGCGGCGCCGGCGACGAAGCAGGCGATCGTGGTGCTCCCCTTCACCAACCTGAGCCCCGATCCCGACAACGCGTACTTCGCCGACGGCCTGACGGAGGAGGTGATTGCCGACCTCTCCCGGGTCCGCTCGCTCACCGTGATCTCCCGCACCTCCTCGGCCAAGCTCAAGGAGACCGGCTGGGACCTCCGCCGGATCGGCCGGGAGCTCAACGTCGGCTACGCGCTCGAGGGGAGTGTCCGGCGCGCCGGCTCCGCGCTCCGGATCACGGCGCAGCTGATCGACCTCGCGACCGAGACTGATCTCTGGGGCGAGAAGTACTCGGGCGCCGTGGACGACGTCTTCGACCTGCAGGAGCGGTTGTCGCGGCGGATCGTCGAGGCGCTCCGGATCACGCTGTCAGCTCCCGAGGACCGCGAGATCGCCCAGCGGCCGATCGCCGACATCCGTGCCTTCGAGTACTACCAGCGCGCGCGGCAGGAGTACTACCGGCACTCCGCTGAGGGCATGCTGGCCGCCAGGGCGCTGGCTGAGCACGGGCTCGCGGTGGTGGGCCCCAACGAGGCGCTGTACGGCATGCTGGGGTCCATCTACGCCTGGGCGCCGACCTTCCTGGGGGAGGAGGAGGAGACCACCCTGCGGGAGGCGGAGGAATGTGCCCGGCGGGCCTTCGAGCTCAACCCCGAGTCGGCCCAGGGGCTGTCGATCACGGGGCAGGTCGCCTACCGGCGGGGCCATGCGGGCGAGGCGGTCCGGTTGCTGACCCGGGCCTGCGCCGCCGATCCCAACAATCCCGACGCGATGCATCAGCTGGCCGGGGCGTACCTGCTGGGCGGACGGGTCGGCCCGATGCAGGAAGTGCTGAATCGACTGGTCGAGCTGGACCCGCTGACCGCCAGCAACCACTGCCTGCTGGGCCTGAGCCACTCCTTCGCCGGCGACCCGGTCTCGGCGCTCCCCTCGCATCGGCGAGCGGTGGAGCTGGACCCCCGGAGCACCATCTGCCGGGTGTGCGCCGCGGTGGCGCTGACGGCCGCCGGGCGCGACAACGAGGCGGCGGATCAGTTCGACTGGCTGGAGCGCCAGCCGGCGGATGATCACCTGGCGGCGGTCGGCATCCGGTTCCGGCGGGGACTCGCCGGCGATCGGGCGGGGGTGCTCTCACCTCTCAGCGAGGCCGAGCGCGCGACAGCCGAATCGGACGAGTACTGGGCCTACCTGATGGCGGCGGCGCACGCGTCGGTCGGCGAGGGCGACCGGGCGCTCGACTGGCTGGAGCACACGGTCGACGTGCGGGGGTGGGTGGACTACGTCTACTTCACCCGCCACGACCGCTTCCTCGCCAGCGTGCGCCCGAGCCCACGGTTCCAGGCGTTGATGGCCCGGGCGCGGGAGCGTCACGCCCGGTTCACCGACGACGGGACCCCGACTCGGCCGGCGGGCTAGACGCGTTCGGCATGCGCATCGCCACCTGGAACGTGAACTCCCTAAAGGCCCGGTGGGACAAGGTCGTGTGGTGGCTCGAGCGGGCCCGGCCGGACGTGCTGCTGCTGCAGGAGACCAAGCTCACCGACGCGGATGCGCCGCACGGGGCTTTTCGCGCGGCGGGGTACGAGCTGGCCCATCACGGCGAGGGGCGATGGAACGGCGTCGCGATCGCCGCGCGAGGGCCGCTGGCCGACGTGGTCGCCAACTTCGGCGAGCCGCTCCGGCCGCCGACCACTCCGGACGTGGGCGACGACGAGCCGCTCGCCGAAGCCCGGATGATCGCAGCGACCTACGAGGGCGTGCGGGTGGTCTCCCTCTACGCACCGAACGGCCGCTCGCTCGGGTCGCCCTTCTATGAGGCCAAGCTGGCCTGGTACGACCGGCTGTCGCGTTGGGTCGAGCAGGCTTGCGATCCCGGGGAGCCGCTGGTCCTGGGCGGGGACTTCAACCTCGCCCCCACCGACCTGGACGTCTGGGACCCGGCGGCGTGCCATGGCGGTACCCATGTGTCGCCGCCCGAGCGCGAGGCCTTCTCCCGGCTCCGCCGCTGGGGACTCACCGACGCGTACCGCGTTCATCACCCGGAGCCCGGCCGCTACAGCTGGTGGGACTACCGCGCCGGCGCGTTCCACCGGAACCTGGGCATGCGGATCGATCATCTGCTGGTGACCCGGCCGGTGGCCGAGCGGACCGTCTGGGCGGAGATCGACCGCGAGGCGAGAAAAGGAAAGCCGGTGCCGTCGGACCACGCGCCCGTGGTGATCGACCTCGACCGACCGGGGCAGGTGTTCGATGCGGGCTGGGCGCGGGTGGAGCGGAAGGCGCTGGACGGCCGGGTTTCCGGACCGCAAGTTGGTGGCGCTGACTAACCCCTTCCGGAGTCGTTCCCCATGAACAAGGCCGTGCTCGACCAGATGTGGGACCAGTTCCGCCAGAAGTACGGCGTGTACCTTCGCCTGCTGGAAGCCTTCCCCGCCGACAAGCTCGCCACGCACCCGGTGGCCGGGATGCGGACGCCGGCCGAGCTGGTCGCGCACGTGTGCGGGACGATCGTGCGCGACATCCCTGAAGGCGTGGCGAAGGGGCGGATCACCGCCGAGGAGTCGGAGGAGACGAAGGCGGCCGGGGAGCTGAGCGACACGGCGACGCTGCTGGCCTTCGCGCGCCGGTGCTGGGAGCAGGGAGATGCGGCGGTCCAGCGGGTCGGCGACGCCGAGCTGGGGGCGATGGTGGGGACGCCGTGGGGCTCGAGCTGGCCGGGGGCAGTCGCGTTCCACGTCATGAGCGACGAGTTCATGCACCATCAGGGGCAGCTCTACGCGATGGCCCGGGCCTGCGGGGTGGCGCCGCCGTTCCTGTGGAGCTACGGAGAGAATGCGCCGGAGTTCCAGCCCCGTGAGGCGGCGGCCGCCGGGGCCTGAGCCCAAAAATTGAACGCCGGGGGCCCGACGCAGCTGAGAGCGTCGGGCCCTTCGTTTTTCCGGTTTCTGGAGCGACCTCGGTCGCGAGTGGCGCATCAGCCTCCTGAGGCGGAACAACCGGGCCAGTGTGCGGGATCACATCAGCGAAGCCCGCGCGGAACTTACGATCAAGCGCGCCCGGTGGCCCGGATGGTGCAATGGTCCAGGGCGAACCTGAACCCTGGACCTCCAGGAATTCCGAAGGGAGCAGTCATATGCCGAGAGTGACCCCGATCACATGTGCCCTCGTGACCGCGCTGCTGGCCGCGCCAGGGGCCGCCGTCGCCCAGCAGGACAGTTCCTGGTGGCTGCCGCCGGATGTGCGGAACCTGCCGAACGGCCAGAACCAGAGCGCCACGGTGGACGACACCACCGGTATCCGCATGGCCGTTCAGGGCAACTTCACCGAGGTGGCCCTCGGGCGGCTGGCCGAAGACAAGGCCTCGGACTCGGAGGTCAAGGACTTCGGCAAGCAGATGGTGTCCGATCACGATGCCATGAACGATCAGTGGGGGAAGCTGGCCTCGAGATACCACATGCGGATCATGAACCCCGGCCCGGATTACGGTACCAACGGCAAGGACGCGATCGACCGGCTGCAGAAGCTCGACGGCCGGGAGTTCGACCAGGCCTACATGATCGAGATGATCCGGGACCACGAGCAGGATCTCCCCGAGTTCCAGCGCCTCGGCTCCTCGGCGCGCGATCCCGAGATCCGGGACCTCGCCTCCAGCGGCGCCTCGACCATCGAGCGGCACCTGACCCTCGCCCGGCAGGTCGGGAGCCGGGTCGGCGTGGCGACCACCGCGGGCCGCGTCGGCACCACCAACCCGTTGCCGTACCCTGCTCCGACTTCGACCGGCAACGCCCGCCGGACCACGACGACCGGCGCGGTAGCCGACGAGGCGAACGAGCACAACGTGCACGAGCTCTCGAAGGAAGACCGCAACTTCGTGGACAACGTCCTCGATGACCACCTGCTCCACATCAGGCTGGCCCGGGTCGTCCAGCGTGACGCTCGGCTCGACGAGACCAAGAATCTGGCGAAGCGGGTCGAGAACGAAATGACCCAGTGGGCCAAGCGGTGGAACCAGTTCGCCGACCGCCACGATGCCGGCGTGACGGAGCACCTGACCGAGCAGGACCGGAACAAGATCGAGCGGATCCGGGACGCCAAGGAGAAGAACGTCGACCGCGCCTACGCCCAGATCCTGAGCAACCACCTGAAGCAGATGGTGGACCGGTTCCGGGCCGAGCGCTGGGACGAACGGCGCGACGCGGCCGGACTGGCGGCGCAGAAGGAGATCCCGGTGCTGGAGGACCTGCTGAAACAGGCGCGGACACTGGAGCGGCACACCGAAGGTGACCAGAAGAAGTGACGCGAATGCAGGCATACAGGGGGCATGGCTCTGAAGATCGGGTCATGCCCCGTGTTGTGCCGGGAATCGTGGACAAATGGTGCGCCCGGGCGGCGCACCGGGGGCCACCCGCCCGCCGGGGCATCGGTACTTGCTGCTCTCGCCGGGCGGGGGGCCCGGGTCCGGTGGCAAGTACCGAGTCGCCCATCCGGCGGGCG